>REBX01000141.1 GCA_007692505.1 Gemmatimonadales bacterium
TACCGGCGAGGTCCTGACGGGATTCGTGGGCTTTCGATCTGCGAACCTGGGGCACACCCGGAAGCTATGGTCCGGTGGGGTGTGCGTCAACCTGAGCCCCCTGCCCTGCAAGCCCCGGATGAGAGCTCCCCGGGGGGTCACTCCCCCCTCCGCCACGCGTCCTCCAGGTGGTCGACTCCGACCTCTCCCCCGGGCTTCCGGAGGATGGCCACCGAGTCGAAGCGGAAGGTGGTCACCCCTCGGCAGGACGCCGCATTCTCAACCAGCCACGCAGCGGCGGCGCGCTCCACCTCCCTGCGCTTCCGCCAACCGATGGCCGCATGGGGATGGGCCAGCGCCTCCGGACCCCGGGACTTCACCTCCACGAAGGCAAGGGTCTCCCTCCGACGGACCACCAGGTCGAGCTCCCGGGGGCCGTCCCTCCAGTTCCGGGAGAGCACGTGCCAGCCCTCCCGGCCCAGGTGCCGAGCCGCCAGGGACTCCCCTGCCCGACCCACGGCGGTGGTGGTCCGCCCCGTTTCGCTCCTCTCGGCCTGCCCTTCCCGTGGATGGTCCATTCGCCCCCCTGTTCACCTGTTCGTCCTGCCGGCTGCGACCCCGCCCCCGACTCGGGGCGGATCAGGGACCGCAGCACGGCCGCTGCCTCAAGACCGGGACCCTCCCGGCCCGCACTGCACGAAACTGGGTTCGGGGCCGGGGAGGGACCATGGCGGTTCGGGACCGCCGGATGGCTTCCGGGGCAGGATCGGGCAGGGGGCCCTGGAGGAGGGGGAGTCAGGCCCCGGTCAGCGCACCACCGGCGGAGCCAGCGCCGGGACGAACCCCCGATCCAGCGCCTTGGCGATGACCCGGATCTGTTCCATGAGCTCCCCGAACTGCTCCGGATACAGGGACTGTGCGCCGTCGGAGAGGGCCCGATCCGGCTGGGGGTGTACCTCCACCATGAGCCCGTCTGCCCCGGCTGCAATGGCGGCCCGTGCCATGGGCGTCACCTTGGAGCGGAGTCCCGTGCCGTGGCTGGGGTCCGCGATGATGGGGAGGTGAGAGAGGGACTGGACCACCGGGATCGCCGTCAGGTCCAGCAGATTTCGGGTGTGGGTGTCGAAGCTCCGCACCCCCCGCTCGCAAAGGATCACGTCGCCGTTTCCTTCGGCCAGGAGGTACTCGGCGGCCAGGAGGAGCTCCTTGATGGTGGCGGACATGCCCCGCTTGAGCAGGACCGGTTTCCCAACTCGTCCGGCCCGCCGGAGGAGTGGATAGTTCTGCATGTTCCGGGCACCGATCTGGATGATGTCCGCCGTCTCTGCCACCGCCTCCACCCCGTCTGGATCCACGGCCTCGGTGACGATGGCCATGCCGGTGGCCTCCCTGGCCAGTGCCAGGAGACGAAGGCCCTCCTCCCCGAGTCCCTGGAAGGAGTAGGGCGAGGTCCTGGGCTTGAACGCGCCCCCTCGGAGGATCGTGGCACCCATCTCCCGGAGGGACCGGGCCACTTCCACGATCTGCTCCTCCGACTCCACGGCACACGGACCCGCCATGATGACGATGTCGGACCCACCGATGCGGGTCCCGTTGAACAGCTCCACCACAGTGTCCTCCGCCTTCCACTCCCTGGACACCTGCTTGTAGGGATGGCTGACGACGATGACCTCCAGCACCCCTTCCAGGCCCTCCAGCCGGGCCGAGTCCACCCGGCCGTCGTTCCCGATGAGCCCGATGGCCGTCCTCTGCCGGCCCGGGATGGGACGGGCTTCGTAGCCCATGTCCTCGATGGTGTTCACCACCCGCTCGATCTCGGGCTCGGTTGCACTCTGCTTCATCACCACCAGCATGGCGGACGCTCTCTGTTTCTACGGTGAAGGATCAGGCTTCGAATGTGGGGACGGGCAGCCGGAGGCCGTCGTGGGCCACCACTGCCTGCCCGGTATACCCCGCCTTCTTCAGGAGGTCCGGGACCTTCCGGGCGGGGAGTTCGGGATAGGCGTGGGTCGTGACCACCAGCCCCACCCCGGCCTCCTCCAGGAGAGGGGCAAGTGTGCCGGGGGTGAGGTGGGGGATGTCCCCCGGCGGGTCGGGCCGGGCGCAGGCCGCCACCACCAGGGATGCTCCCTCCATGAAGGGGACGAGGGACGGGGTGGACCCGGTGTCGCTGGTATAGACCACGGACCGGTGTCCGCCCGGCTCCCGGAAGCGTACAGCCTGCGACTCCTCCGTATGGGTCGTGCCCAGGGTCTCCATCACCAGGGCCTCCGAGAGAGCCATGGATGCACCTGGCTCCACTTCCCGGACCAGGAGGGGACCACCGGGAGAGGCCATCCACCCACCGAAGGCCCGGACCATCCCGTTCCATCGTTCCAGAAGGCCTGGAGGCCCCAGCAGCTCCACGGGTCGGAGGGGATCGCTGCGCCCCCCATGGGCCCAGGCCCAGGCCAACCCGGGAAGGTCGGCCAGGTGGTCCGGGTGGAAGTGGCTGACCCAGATCCGCCGCACCTCCCTCCAGGGGCAGCCGGCCCGGGCGAGCCCGTGCACGGTTCCGGGGCCACAATCCAGGAGGAGTGCCTCCCCTCCCCACTCCAGGAGGTGGGCAGGCGATCCCCGGTCTCCGTGGGGGAGGAGGGTTCCGGACCCCACCACGGTCCAGTGTGGCACGGATGCCGAGGGAGGCGGCGAAGGGGCGTCAGACTGGGGCACCTGCAGCCTCCAGTGCCTCTCGGAGCTGGACCCCGACGATGGTGCTCACACCGGGCTCCTCCATGGTCACTCCGTAGATCCAGTCCGCCGCTTCGATGGTCCGCGGGTTGTGGGTAATGACCACGAACTGGGTCTCCTCCTTGAACTCCTGCAGGAGGTGGATGAAGCGTCCGATGTTGGATTCGTCCAGAGGCGCATCCACCTCGTCCAGGACGCAGAAGGGAGACGGCTTGACCAGGTAGATCCCGAAGAGGAGGGAAAGGGCGGTGAGGGCACGCTCCCCTCCGGACAGGAGGTCAATGCGCTGGGTCCGCTTCCCCCGGGGAGAAGCCCGGATCTCGATGGGCGACTCCAGGGGGTCCTCCGGCTCGGAGAGCCAGAGGTCGCACTCCCCCCCCTGGAAGAGGCGGAGGAAGGTGGAGCGGAAGTTCTCCCGAACAGCCTCGAAGGTCTCCTGGAAGAGAGAGTTCGCCGTGCGGTTGATCTCCCGGATGGCCTTCCGGAGGTCGTCCCGGGCATTCAGGAGGTCCTCCTGCTGCTCCTCCAGGAAGGCTAGGCGGGCGGACTCCTCCTCGTGCTCCTCCACCGCGAGCATGTTCACCGCCCCCAGCTTGTGGATGGTCTCCCGGACCTGGTCGAGCTCGTCCCGGAGCTCCCCGGGCTCGCCCTCCACCGCGCCGGCCTCGGCGAGGAGTTCGTCCAGGCTCCGGCCCCACTCTCCCTCCAGGCGCTCCTCCAGACGACCCCGCCGCCCCTCCAGCTCCCGGGCCTCGAGCTGGAGTTCGTGGCGACGGTCCGCCACCTTCCGCTCGTTCTTCCGGGCGGCATCCAGCTCTCCCTGGCCGGACGCCAGCTCCCGGTCCAGGTGCTCCAGGGCCGACTCCCGGCGGGCCAGCTCCTCCCGGCCCCCGTCCCGGGCCTCGAAGAGCGCAGAGAGGGCCTCCTTCCCCTTCCGGCGGAGGGCCCCCGCCTCCTCCACCGTCTTGCGCAGCTCCGCCTCCTCCCGGTCCAGCGCATCCTTCCGCTCCGAGGCTGCCTTCGCATCACGGATGAGCCCGGAGCGGCGGTCCACTACCCGATCCAGTCCGCCCCGGACCCGGGTCTCCTCCACCGTGACCTCCGCCGCCGCCGAACGGGCCGACTCCCAGACGGCCAGGGCCCGGGCGGCCTCCTCCCGAACCTCGGAACCCCGGGCGTCCTCCTCCCGGAGCCGGCCCTGTAGCCCCTCGGCCTCCAGGACGGCGTCCCGGGCCCGCTCCCGGGCCCGGGCAGCACCCGTGCGGGCGTGCTCCAGCTGCTCCCCAAGGTCCTCCCGTTCCCTCTGGAGCCGCTCCCGTCTCCGCCGCTGCTGCACCTCGTCACCGCGAGCGGTCCGGTGCTCCTCCCGGGCCTCGGCCAGCCGTCCCCGGGCCTCGTCCAGGGCGGTGTCCGCCGCCTCCAACCGCTTCCTGGCGTCCTCCCGGAGGGCACGCGCCTCCCCGACGGCCTCCTCGGACTCCTTGACCTCGTCCTCCAGTCGGGCGAGCTCGGCCCGCCGCTCCACCACTCCGGTGGTGCCCATGGGGGTCCCCACCCGGACCACCGTCCCCTCGTCCACGAAGTCGCCGTCGGCAGAGACGGACGGCGGCGTGGACGTCGTCCCTTCACCTGCCAGGCGGGCTCCGGCCAGGAGCGTCCTGATCCAGGGCGCGCCCACCCCGATGGGGCGGACCCGGCCCAGGAGGGCCCCCTCGCCGGTCCCTTCGGTCCGAGCTTCCTCCGGGACACGGTCCAGGGGGAGGAGGAGGAGGCCCCCTCCCCGGCCCCAGTCGTCCCGGAACCAGCACCGGGCCCTCTCCACCACGGACACGTCCTCCACCACCAGCGCCCGGGCCCGCTCCCCCAACCATGCCTCCACGGCGCGCCCCACGGACGGGTCGGCCTCCAGGAAATCCACCAGAGGACCGTGGATCCCGTCCAGGTCGGCCTCCAGGGCCGCCTGGACCACGGGCTCCATCCCCTCCCGGTCCCGATCCAGGCGGGCCAGGGCCTCCCTCCGAGCCCGGAGGGACGAGGCCCGGTCCGTCCGACTCCGTTCCTCCTCTCCGGTGGTCCGGAGGGCCTCCCTGGCCGCCGCGACCTCCTCCCGGGCGTCCTCTACGCCGGTCACGGCCTGCTCTTCGGCCTGCGCCAGGGCCCGCAGGCGATCACCGAAGAGGTCCCCCTGGTCATCCATCTCGGCCAGAGCGGTCTCCACGGACTCGAGCTCGGCAGCAAGGGCCTCCGTGCGAGCCTCCAGCTCCACGGCGCGGGCCTGAGCGCTCTCGGCATCGCCCTCCAGCTGGGCGAGTCGACGACTCGCCTCCCGCTGGGTGGACTCCAGCTCGGCCAGGGTGCGCCGGACGTCCTCCAGCTCGGCCTTCCGGATCTCGGCCCCCTGCCGGACGGTGGACGCCTGATCCTCAAGTCGGGCGAGCTCCGACCGGAGCGCCTCCTCCTCCTGTTCCAGTGTGCCGGCCTGCTCGGAGGACGCCCGGGCCCGCTCCCGCAGCTCGTGTCGCTCCGAATCCAGCTGCCCCAGGCGTCGCTCGGCGGCGGCCGTCCGCTCCCCGGCAACGGCCAGCTCCCGCTCCCAGCGCACGATCTCCCGGCGGACGGCTTCCAGCTTCCGGGCCTCCTCCACCCGCTCCCGCTCCGCTTCCGCCCTCCGGGTCCTGAGCGTCTCCATCCGGACCTCGGCGGTGCGGATCCCGGCCTGAAGGGCCTCACCGGAATCCAGCCCCCCGTCCAGGAGCCCCTCGATCTCGGCGAGTCGGGCATCGAGGGCCGACAGCTCACGCCTGGCCAGGGACACCTCCAGGTCCAGCCGCCGGGCCACCAGGTCGCGATGCCGCTGTGCCCGCCCCTTCTGGCGAGCCAGGGAGCGGACCTTGCTCCGCACCTCCCCGATGAGGTCCTCCAGTCGCTGGAGGTCGATCTCCGCCCGCTCCAGCCGGCGCGCCGCGACCTTCCGCCGATCCTTGTACTTCCCGATCCCCGAGGCCTCCTCGAAGAGCGCCCGCCGCTCCTCGGCCCTGTCCGAGAGGATCGTGTCGATCATCCGGTTCTCGATGACGGCGTAGGCGTTCGCCCCGAGCCCGGTGTCCCGGCAGAGCTCCTGAATATCCCGGAGCCGGCAGGAGGACCGGTTCAGCTGGTACTCGCTCCCCCCGTCACGGTAGACGGTCCGACCGATCTCCACCTCCTCGTAGGGGACGGGAAGGATCCCGTCCTCGTTGGAGATCTCCATGGTTACCGAGCCCCGGTTCACGGGCCGGCGGGATGTAGTCCCCTGGAAGATGGCCTCCTCCATGCGGGCGCCCCGGATGGCGGACGGACGCTGTTCTCCCAGGACCCAGCGGATCGCATCGGAAATGTTGGACTTCCCGCACCCGTTGGGACCCACGATGGCCGTGAGGCCATCGTGGAAGACCACCTCGGTCCGGTCGGCGAACGACTTGAATCCGTGGAGCCGGAGTGCCCGGAGCTTCATGGCGTCGGGGAGACCTCGGGCAGGCCGGGAACGATGAGCCACTCCATGTAGTGTCCGGCGATGGCCAGCACGACGAGGACCACGAGGATGGCCAGGAGGAGTCCCAGGCGGCCCCCCCGCCCGCCGCGGCTGCGGCTCCCCGGGCGGGGCGGCGTGGTGGAACGATGGACCCGGGCGGCCGCCTCCTTCCGGCGGGCCTCCCGAGCCACCTCGGGCTTCTCGGAGAGGGTTTCCTGGGCCGACCCGGTGAGCCCGGAAGCTGTCCCCACCACCTCCACCTCCTCGGCTCCACTCTCGGGGGCCTCGGGCTCGAGCTGGAACTCACCGCCCCCTGGCAGATCGGCCAGCGGATCGGCCCCGGTATCCTCCACCTGAGGGATCGCCAGGGAGTCAGGGTGGATGGCCAGGGTCAGGAGGTCCCTGTCCCGGGATGCCGCCCGGGGGTCGCCGAGCCAGAAGACGCGGTCCGCGATCCGGGCCACGGCGGCAACACCGGGGTCGTTCCCGGGGGCCAGGAGGAGGGTGACCTTTCCCATCTCCCGGAGGTCCGAGATCAGGAATGGCCACCGGGAGTGGTTCCAGATGCGGTCGGCATCCGGGACGACGGTTCCGGCGGAGATGAACCGGAAGGGTTCCGAGTCCACCGCAGCTGTCACTCGCCCTTGGGATGCCCCCCAGAGCACGAGGTCGGAGAGGCCCTCACCGGCAGCCTGCTTCAGGTCGGTGTGCAGGGACGGGTTCTCCACGTGACCATCCACCAGGAGGACCTCCAGGCCCTCCCGGGCCCACCCCCTCGCCAGGGCCCGTGCCGTCCGCGGCGTCCAGGCCGGTGCATCGAGCTCGGGGTCCGAGAGAAGCACGATGAACTCCCCGTCTCCCTCCCCCGGTGCCTCCAGGCCCCGGGGGAGGTCGTCATGGAGGGGATTGAAGGGGAGGGACCGGACCGGGGTCGAATCGGACATGGCGCATCACCGGAGGGGTCGAGTTGGTGGAGGCCGGGCCCCGGAGTGCCAGGGGCACGACCAGGTGGCCGGAGGACGGGCCGAAGCTAGGTCCCCCGGTGGGCCGGGGCAATTCCGGCGTCCATTCGGGCCGCGTCTCAGGCCGGATCGGCCTCGTCGCCGAAGTGGTGGACGGGCGCATCGCCCCAGAGCCGCTCCAGCTGGTAGAACTCCCGGGCCTCCGGATGGAAAACATGGACGACCCAGTCGATGTAGTCTATGAGGACCCAGCGACCGCTCTGGATCCCTTCCACGTGACCGGGGCGGATGCCCTCCGACTTGAGGGTGTCGATGACGTGCTCGGCGATGGCACGAATCTGGATGTCGGAAGCGCCGGTCACCACCAGGAACCAGTCGGCGGCCGAGGAGATCCCCCGTAGATCCAGGGCCGTCACGTCCCGGGCTTTTCGCTCCAGTGCAAGCCGAGCAGCCTTCTCCACCTGGGGAGCGGGCGTCTCGGATCCGAGGTCGGGCACGTCTTCAGTCATGGGGACCTGGCTTGGCAGTAGGGGGGAGGATCCGGGCGGGAACGGACGACCCCGCCCGGATCCGGGCTCATCCGTCGGCCCGCTGGACCACGACCTCGACGTCCAACTCCACCTCGGCGTGGAGGCGGAGGGTCACCGGGAACGTTCCCAGCTCCTTGATGGGCTCCTCCAGGAGGACCTCCCGACGGTGCAGGCTGAAATCGATGTCCAGCTCGTTGAGCCTGGCCACGATGTCATCTGCAGAGACGGAGCCGAAGAGACGTGCTTCCTCCTCGTCCTCGGTGGCCCGCTCCTGGAAGGTGAGGGTCGTCCCCTCGATCTGGGACGCCCTCCGGCGAGCCTCGAGGTAGTCCCGGCGGCTCTGCTCCTCGGCCCGGGCCTTCTCGGCCTCGATCCGCTTGAGGTTCGCCTGGGACGCCTCGTAGGCGAGCCCCTGGGGAAGGAGGAAGTTCCGACCGTAGCCGGCCTTCACGTCCACCACGTCCCCGGCCTCGCCGAGGTTGGGCACTGCTTGCTTCAGGATCAGCTTCATGAATTCAGCTCCGTCATGTAGAGTCCGGCCCGGACCCGCCGCTCGAGGCCGCCCGCATCCGCAGGTCGAGCCAGGAGTCGGCCACTCCGACCACCAGGGCCGCCGCCAGGAGGAGGGGAGCTGCCAGGAGAAGTCCCAGAATCAGCAATCCCCACCCGAACCACGACAGCCCGCCTGTGAGAAAGAGGAGCACTCCAAATCCCCGAAGGGCGTAGAGGGCTCCCATGAACACCGCCATGTTGAGGCCGGTCCGACCCCATCCTCCGGTCCAGTCCGCCACCAGGCCCACGACGAGTCCGGCGATGAGCAGCCAGATCAGTCCGTCGGCAAAGCGGAAGTTCCGGAGGCGTCCAAGTGCATCCCCGGACCCGGTGCGGATCCGGATGCACATCCACCACCCGGCGGCCAGCGCCGCCAGCGTCGCCAGCAGGATGGTGGCGGGCACGAGGAACAACTGCACCTCCATCGTGCGCTCCAGGGCCTCCGCCAGAGAAGGGTCCAGGGGGCCCCCTGTGAGCCCTCCCAGGAGTTCCCGGGTCGCACCTGCCGCTCCCAGGACCCGTTCGCGCACCAGCCGGTCCGCCTGCCCCAGACCTCCCAGGGCCAGGAGGAGTCCCCCAGTCCAGACTGCGGATCCCGCCAGAGCGGTCAGCGCCCTGGGCAGGAAGGGGCGAGCCGGCCATGCCAGCGAGACGGCAACGAACCATCCCCCGGTGAGGAGGAGCCACCCGCGTTCCAGGTACCAGAACCCGTCGGCCGCCGCCATTCCCCCCAGGGAGAGCCCCAGGAGCACCGCTCCCAGGATGGGCACCCTTAATTTCTCCACCGGGAGGAGAATGGCCAGGAGGCCGAACGGAATGGCAACGGCCACCAACGGCTGCCCGACCCACAGGGCCAGGACCAGCAGAAGGAGTGCCGTCAGCCGGCCCCATCCTCGGGCTCTCAGGCGAGGCTCCGACACTGCCGGGGGAGACTACCGGTCGTGCTTCTGGAGGTACGGCAGGAGCGCCAGGAAGCGAGCCCGCTTCACGGCGGATCCGAGCTGCCGCTGAAACCGGGCCGTCACCTTCGTGGTGCGGCGGGGCAGGATCTTCCCCTGCTCCGTCACGAACCGCGAGAGGGTGGACACGTCCTTGTAGTTCAGGAGTTCGATGCGCGGACCCTCAACCCGACGGCGCTTGCCGCGCCCGCCGGAAAACTCCGGCGGCGACTCCTCGTCGTCGTCCTCGCCGTCCTCGTCCTCGTCCTCGTCATCGTCATCGTCATCGTCCTTGGCGTCTTCCCGGTCCTCGTCATCCTCGGAGACGGGAACATCTTCCACAATGGACATGCCGGAGGTGGGCTCGCCCTCACTGAGGACCACCAGGTAGCGAAGGAGCTCCTCGTCGAGCTTCACGATCCGCTCGAACTCGGCCACGTCGGCGGGGGAGGCCACGAACTGGGTCACCACGTAATAGCCCTGGTTCTGGTCCCCCACCTCGTAAGCCAGCTGTCGGATGCCCCAGTGGTCCACCTCGGAAATCTCGGCGCCTTCCGAACCGGAGAGGATCCCGTGGAAGCGCTCGAGGCGTGTGTTAATGGCCTCTTCTTCGAGGGCCGGGTGAAAGATGTAGACGACTTCGTAGTTGCGCATGATGGCTTCGGATCCCGTGGGCCGCTGTGAAAAGACGGGCCCCGTCCGAGACGGACGGAGCGGGTGTAGCCTGTTAGTCTAGCACCGTAGAGCTGTTGAATTCAACCTTCTCCCCGTCAGACGTTGAAGCGGAAGAGCATGATGTCCCCGTCGGCCACCGTGTATTCCTTCCCTTCCGACCGCATGACTCCCTCGTCACGGGCCGCCTTGAGGGACCCGACCCGCACGAAGTCGTCATAGCCCACGGTCTCCGCCCGGATGAATCCCCGTTCAAAGTCGGAATGGATCGCCCCGGCGGCTTCCGGGGCCCGTGCCCCCCTCCGGACCGTCCATGCCCGAGCCTCCTTCTCGCCGGCGGTGAAGAAGGTGATCAGCCCGAGGAGGTCATAGGTGGCCCGGATGAGACGATGGAGACCGGGCTCCTCCAGCCCAAGGTCCTCCAGGAAGGCCTGCCGCTCCTCGCGGTCCAGCTCGGCAAGCTCCGACTCGATGGCGGAGCAGACGATGACGAGCCCCGCCTCGGGCTCCTCTTCGGCCAGAGCCCTCCGCAGCGCCTCCACGTGGCCGTTCTCACCGGAAGGGAGGTCGTCCTCCCCGGTGTTGGCCATGTACAGGACGGGCTTCGCCGTGAGGAGCTGCAGATCCCGGATGAGGCCCCGCTCCTCCCGGGACACCTCCACTCCCCGGGCGGGTCGCCCCTCCGAGAGGGCTTCGTGGAGCCTGGTGACCACCGCCAGCTCCTTCACTGCGTCCGCCTCACCGGTGCGGGCCTTCTTGCGGACCCGGTCCAGCCGCCGCTCCACCGCATCCAGGTCTGCCATGGCCAGTTCCGTGTTCACAACGTCCCGGTCCCGGACCGGATCCACGCCCCCCGACACGTGGGTGATGTCGGGGTCTTCAAAGCAACGCAGGACGTGGACGATGGCGTCCACCTCCCGGATGTTCCCCAGGAATCGGTTCCCCAGCCCCTCGCCCTCGCTGGCCCCCTCCACCAGCCCGGCAATATCCACGAACTGCACCACCGTGGGAATCCGCTCTGCTGCGCCGGAAAGCTCGAAGACCCGGTCCAGCCGGGCATCAGGGACCTCGACGGTGCCCACGTTGGGCTCCACCGTGCAAAACGGATAGTTCTCCGACGGAGCGCCCTGGGCGGTGAGGGCATTGAAGAGGGACGACTTGCCCACGTTGGGGAGTCCGACGATTCCGGCCTTGAGCATTGGTGGATCCTGGTGGGGGGGAATGCCGGTCCGTGGGGGCTCGAGAGGAGCACCTGCCGGGGCCGGGAGCTGCCGATGTCGGCACGTGTGGAGGCGGGGAAGCTAGAAATGCTCCGAGTCCGGGTCAATTCGACCCGTTCCGGGCAGAAGGAAGGAGGCACCTTGCGGCGGCTTCCGGCAGCGTAGACCTTTTTCGGGTTGCTCATCCGACTTTTTCATGCCGTCTCCCTCTCTGGAGCCGGCCTCAATCCGCAGGACGGATCCGAATGGACTTCTCCTTTGCGGGGCATCTCGAGGATGCCCGTTTCGCATGGTTCGTCGAGGGACTCCGGGAGGTCATGGAGAATCGGGGCCATACGTGGGTCGCCGATCCGCAGGACGCCTCCCTGGTGGTCAACTGCTTCGATCCGGAGCGCCCCCGCCCGTTCCGTCGGCGAGCCCAGGCCGTCTTCGTGGTCTCCCTCACCACCATCGAAGGCGGGGAGCAGACGGTCCACGAGGCCATGCCCCGGGCCTACCCCCTCCTGGTCCGCTCCCTGGCCAACCTGCTCATCGGTCTCACCGGCGGGGAGAGCGAGGAAACCGATGCCCACTTCGTGACGCCGGAGCAGGGTCACTACCGGGTGGATGGTACGGCGGACCGATCCGAGTTCTTCCGTCGGGTCTACGAGCGGATCGAGCCCCTGGCCACCTCCCGCCTGGTCATCGACAACGTATTCCAGACCGACCTCCCCGAGGAGCTCCGGGACGGAAACGAGATCACCCGCTCCATCCGGGAGGCCGGCAAGCGGCTGGACGCCCTGGACCTCCTGCCGGCCCCCTTCCCCATCGACGAGATCCTCTCCGAGCGGGACCGCCGACACCTGAAGCGGCTCTACGGGCTGGGCGGCCTCTCCTACGGGAACATCTCGGCCCGCCAGGACGAGGACACCTTCTGGATGAGCGCTTCCGGAGTGGACAAGTCCGACCTCCAGCACATCGGTCGAGACATCCTCCTGGTGCGTGAATACGACAAGGAGACGGGGGCCATGGTCATCTCCGTGCCTCCCGACGTGGAACCCCGAAGGGTCTCGGTGGACGCCATCGAGCACTGGATGATCTACCAGGAACACCCGGACGTCGGCGCCATCCTCCACGTCCATGCCTGGATCGAGGGCGTGCCTTCCACCGAGTTCAACTATCCCTGCGGGACATATGAGCTGGGACAGGCGGTGGCGGACATCGTCCGAACCCGGGAAGACCCCTCCAGGGCCGTGGTGGGCCTGAAGAACCACGGACTCACCATCACGGGGCGCTCGCTGGAAGACATCTTCGAGCGGGTGGAAGACCGGCTCCTCCAGTACGTTCCCATGTCATGACAGAGTCAGATGGAAGCCCCCCCGGCGCCATCTCAGCCACACGGTCCGAATTCCCGAGCACCCTGCCACAGGGCAGGGGCAGGGGCAGGGGATCCGGGCCCCCGTCATTGCAGGAGGTCGGCGCCGGGTGTGTTGGCGCGCTGGAGCGATCAGCCGTTGTGACGGTTCATGGCGGCCTCGATCCCGTCGGTGATCCATAGCTCCACCCCCTCAACCAGCTCCGGGAGCCGCTCAAGGACCCGGTCCTCGTCCTCAGCCTCCATGGGAGAGAGGACCCAGTCCACCAGGCTCACCCCCGGCGGCACCGTGCCCACGCCGATGCGGAGCCTCGGGTATTCACGGTGGCCGAGCACGGCCTCCACCGACTTGAGGCCATTGTGCCCCCCGGCGCTCCCCGATGGCCGGAACCGGGCCCGTCCGGCCGACAGGCTAATGTCATCCACCAGGACCAGGAGCTGCTCCGGCACGACGAAGCCCTCCTCCCCCAGGAAGGGAAGGAGGGCACCACCGCTGCGATTCATGTAGGTCAGGGGCTTGAGCACCACGATCGGACCACCTGCCACTTGGCCCCGGGCCACCTGGGCGGCCCCTTCCTTCCGGAAACCGCCGAGCCCCCAGTCGTGGGCCAGTCGATCGGCCATCCACCACCCCACGTTGTGTCGGGTGGCGTCATAGCGCGGCCCGGGGTTCCCGAGTCCGGCCACGACGCGAAGCCGACCGTCGCCCGCCCCCGGTTCCATCCGGGTCAGGACTCCGGCGTCTCGTCCTCGTCGGTGACCTGACCGATGACCTCCGGCTCGGCGTCCTCGTCCTCCTCGTCGTCCTCGTCCTGTGAGGCCAGCGTGGTGGGGGCGCCCACAGCGGTCAGAGTGCGGTCCAGGTCCAGAAGGATCTCGACACCGTCCGGTACGTCCAGGTCCGACACGGACAGCGAGTCACCGATCTCCAGGGCCGAAACGTCCAGCTCGAAGGACTCGGGGATGGCCGACGGGATACAGGCCACCGGGAGTTCGTGGAAGACCTGGTCCAGAACGCCGCCCTGGTCCCGAACCCCGGCTGGCGTACCCACCAGGTGCAGGGGCACCTCCAGCTCCACGGTGACACCGGACTGGACCCGGTAGAAGTCCACGTGGAGGATCAGATCCCGGAACGGGTGCGTCTGGATCTCGCGCACCAGGGTCGGAAGGGGCGTGGATTCGCCCTCCACCACCAGCTGGATCAGGGTGTTGTCCACCGAGATCGAATGGAAGAGCTGGACGGCCTCGTGGGCGTCGATGGTCAGGGAGAGCGTCTCGAAGTCCGCACCGTAGACCACGGCGGGGAGCTTTCCGGACGCCCGGAGCTTCCGAGCCGTTCCCTTGCCGCCATCGGAGCGACGCTCTGCCTTCAGCTTGACCTGGGTTGCCATGGAATTCCTTTCCTTCCTGTCGGCCGGTTGGCCGGTGACTCCGTCCGACAGGCGGACGGGAGAGTTCTGGTTCAGTCGTCCTTCTCTTCGATCTCGAAGAGCTGACTGACCGAATCGTTCGAATGCGTATACTCGATGGCGCGTGCAAGCAGGTTGGCCACCGAGAGGATCCGTAGTCGGTGGAAGCGACGCTCCTCCGGGATCCGGATCGTGTTCGTCACCACCAGCTCCTCCAGGGGAGCCGAGGAGAGACGCTCCACCGCAGGGCCCGAAAGGAGCGCGTGGGTGGCCACGGCGTAGACGGTCCGCGCCCCTCGCTCCTTCAGGGCGTGGATGGCGGAGGTCATGGTCCCCGCCGTGTCAACCATGTCGTCTGCAATGAGGCAGTTCCGGTCCCGGACATCTCCCACCACCGACAGCACCTCGGCCCGATTGTGGTCCGGGCGCCTCTTGTCGATGATGGCGAAGGTGCCGCCGAGCCGCTTGGCGAACCCCCGCGCCATCTTGGCCGACCCCACATCGGGAGCCACCACCACCATGTTGTCCAGGCCCTTGTCCAGGAAATAACGGGTGAAGACGGGGGCCGCGTACAGATGGTCCACCGGGATGTCGAAAAACCCCTGGATCTGGTGCTGGTGGAAGTCGATCCCAAGGACTCGGTCCGCACCGGCGGTCTCGATCATGTTCGCCACCAGCTTCGCGCCGATGGCCACCCGGGGCTGGTCCTTCCGGTCCTGCCGGCCGTACCCGTAATAGGGGATCACGGCAGTGATCCGGGCAGCAGAGGCCCGACGAGCTGCGTCGATGAGGAGGAGGAGTTCCATGATGGAGTCCCCTTCCGCAACGGTGGGCTGGATGATGAACACATCCCGACCCCGTGCATTCTCGTCGATACGGGCAAAGATCTCGCCATCGGCGAAGTTCTTGATCGTCGCCGTGTCGGTCTCCTTGCCCAGGAGCTCTCCGATCTCGCGGGAGAGTTCGGGATTTGCCCGACCCGAGAGAAGGAGGAGCGGCCCTCGACCGAAGGTCTCTTCCATGTGGGGATCTGCCCTGGCACGCGTGAACGGTTGCAGCCCGGAAACCTAGACCCGGCTCCCAGCCGAGTCAACGGCACCTCCCTCCCCGCTTCCGGACCCCTCCCTACCGGGTCCCCCGGCCCTCCACCACCGTCACCTCCCGGACAGAGGTGGCGGGTGTGCGACCGGGAAGCTCCACGGCGACCACCAGCTCCCACCCTCCGGGCTCCAGCGCCGACAGGTCGAGCACAGCACTTCGGAGGAGTCCCACCGCTTCGCCGGTATCCGGGTCCCGTTCCAGCTCCTCCCCCTCCTCCCAGCTCAGGGAGAGGCCGTCGGGGGCCGAGGTGAGTCCGATCCGGTCCCCCAGACGACGCAGGCGGCCCCGGTCGGACGGACGGGCCGTGAGGGAGAAGCGCCACGCCGCCTCCCCCGGCTCGAATCCGTAGATCTCCCACACCACCTCCACCGGTCCCGGGGCCACCACTGTGCCCGGGAGGACCCGCCGAACGAACCCGTCCAGGTCCTCCGGCTCCCGGTGCCCACCCACCCGGGCTTCGGATCCGGGCCGCACAAGGAGGAGGTCGGAGATCTCCACGACCCCACGGGGCCGGGGCTCGAGTCCCAGTGGGGTCCGGTGGCGCCAGGCATCCCGGGTCTCCTCGTCCAGGAGCTCCAGCGATACCAGGTGGCTCCCCGTTCCCAGGCGCCCGTCCAGCCATCCCTCCCGCGCCGTCTCCCCACCGGCTGCCCCGCCGTCCCCGGCTTCGCCGCCGCCCCCGCCGGGCGCCCCGTAACCGGGCTCCAGCACGCCCACCTGTCGCCCCGACGGAGTCCCCTCCCCGTCCACCTCCGTGAAGGCGAAGAAGCCACCCCGCACCTGCCGCATCCCGACGCCATCCTGACCGGCCCCATCGCCAGCTCCGTCACCAGTCCCGCCGACGCTCCCCCCCGCCTCGGCCTCCTCCGACGCCGCCACCGGCTGGGGCTCCCCCCGGCCCTCCTCCCGCTCGGGGAGGGGCACACTCCGCCACCCCCCCACCACCCGAACGGAATCCCCGTCCCGAAAGCGGGCCAGCTGGACCTCCATACGCCCGATCCTGGGGCTCGTCACCGGCTCGTGCCGCGCCCGGGCCCGCCGCCGACGGGTGTCGAAGTCGTCGGCCTCTGCGGTGGCCGTCTCCAGGAGCCCGTCGTGGGCGGGCACCAACTGCCGGGCCTCCGTGGAGAACCGGCCCAGGAGCGGCGGAGGCCCCATGTAGACCGAGGGTCGCTCCTGGATCCGCTGGTACCCGATCTGGGGCCCGAACCGCACCAGGATCCGGGTCATGTCGGAGCTCCACCGGATCCCGTGGGGATTCCTGGCATCCTCCCGGGTCCGGGCCAGGGTGTGGCGGGCGAGGTGCTCGGCCCTGAGCTCGTTGCCGGGCACCAGGAGGAGGGGGTCCGCCAGCGCCCAGAACCAGGCCTCCACCTCCTCCCGCTCCTCCCCGGACATTCGGGAGAGGGCCCGGCGGGTCTCCTGGTCCACCACCGGGTCCAGGTCGAGCCACTCCTCCCGGTCCTCCGGGTCCATGGCCTCCAGGGCGGCATCGAAGGCGGCCTCCGCCTCCTCGATCCGAGCCAGCCGATAGAGTGCGAGCCCCTCCAGCGCCCGACACCATCCGGGCTCCGTGGCCCGACACTCGCGGGCCGCCTCCAGCGCCGCCTCCGGGTCCTCCACCTCCAGCAGGTAGGCCACCCGCTGCCCCGCCACCCAGCGGTCCCCGGGGATCTCCCGGGCCACATCGCCCAGCCGATGGACCAGCTCGTCTCGCCGCTCCACCACCTCGGGGGGGTCCGGCGGAGGTCGCCAGGCCGGAGGCGCATCCTCGTCGTCCACCTCCGGCCCGTACCTCAGGCAGAACCGCCCCACCCACTCGTCGCAACGCCCGCCGCCCGATGCCCAGGTCGTGGGGAGTCGCTGGACCCGAAATCGCTCGAAGTTGGCCTGGGCTCGCTGTACCTCCCGGAGGAGGTCCGCCGAATCCGCCACCGCGCCTGCATCCGCCACTGAGCCTGCAATGAGGCCCGCTGGCGCACCTGCGGCCTCGGGGCCGACGACGGAAGGAGAGTGGAGGAAGGGCGCACCGGGCGCCGAGGTGTTCGGGGCCGAAAAGACCACCGCACCGGCGCCGTCCGTTCCCTCGCCGGGGAGCATGCCTGCGGCGGATGCCCCGTCTGGACGGGGCAGAACGAGTACCAACAGGAGAAGAAGGCTGGCCGCAAAATGGCGCATGCGGGAGTCCTGGGATCGAGCATTGGCCCGGGTGGATTCGAACCACCACCGCCGGTTCCAAAGACCGGTGTCCTGCCATTAGACGACGGGCCAGGGAGTCCGGAGGGAGTCCGGACCCTCCAGACTAAGGCCGAACAACCGTATCCCTCAAGTGGGGAGGGTCACCCCAGGTGGGCCCGGGTCCGGGTCCGGGTGACCAGGAGGCGCAGCCCCGGTGTCTCCTCCAGGAGTCGGGAGCGGGCACCCTCCAGCGCCTCCTCGTCCTCGAAGACCCCGAAGACCGCCGAGCCACTCCCCGAGAGGAGCGCCGGACGGGCAGAGGCCGCCCGCATGGCCTCCCAGATGGGCCTGAGCTCGGGGCGGACCCGCTGCAGCGCCACCTCGAAGTCGTTGGAGGCAATGGAGGCCAGGGCGTCCCATGAACGGAGGCGTCGGGGGTCCAGGACGAGGCCGCCGGGGGACTCGGCCCGGACCTCGGTCCTGTGCTCCGCCAGGACCCGGTACGCCACCGGGGTGGGCATCCCCTCCCCCGGGAGGGCCAGCAGGACCGGACAGGGCGGCAGGGGATCCAGGGCCAGCAGCCGATCTCCCCTGCCCCAGGCCAGCGCCAGGGACGAGCCCGACAGGAAGAACGGGACGTCGCTCCCCAGGCGCCCCCCCAGCTCGGCGAGGCGCCCCCGGGGGAGGGGGTCGCCCAGGAGCCGGTTCATCCCCACAAGGACCGTGGCCGCATCGGAGGACCCACCGCCCAGCCCGGCGCCGTGGGGGATCTCCTTGTGCAGGCGGATCCTCAGGGACGGGGGAACGGGGCCCGCCAGGCCATCCAGCGAGTCCAGGAAGATCCGGGCGGCCCGCACCACCAGGTTCTCGTCGGGGGGCCCCAGCGCCTCGGGCTCCACACCCGCGACCTCCAACCGGATGCCCCGGGGGCCCGGCCCCACCTCCAGCTCCACCCGGTCCGCCAGCTCCAGCGTCTGGTAGACCGTCTCCAGCTGGTGGAATCCGGTCTCCTCCCGGGCCAGGATCCGGAGGAAGAGGTTCACCTTTGCCGGGGCCTCACCGGACCAGCTCCACCGGGAACGGTCCCGGATCTCCTCCCGGGGGTCGGGCTCGGTCATGGCTCTCCTGCCGTCATGGGTTTCCTCTGCCAGGTGGGGGCACTGCCGCTCCGGGCCGGGTGGCCTCCTCCACGGCCTCCTCTGCCTCGCCCAGCTCCTTCAGGGACACACCCAGCCGGCCTGCGTACCAGAGCCCCATGAGGGTCACCGGGATGAAGCCGCCAAGGTGGTAGCCGAAGGCAAAGGCCAGGGTGGCCCCGCTGCCTACCCCGTACACCTCCACCAGCGCCACCACGGCGGCGGCGTGGAAGGTGCCGAAGAAGCCCGGCGCCGAGGGGACCGCCACCCCCAGTGCGATGATGGCCTGCACGAACAGGGCGGTAATGTATCCCTCCTGGATCCCGAAGGCATGCATGGCCAGCCAGAAGGACACGGCGTTCCAGCCCCAGAACCCGAAGGACCAGAGGAGGGCGCCTCCCAGGAGCCGCGGGCTCCGGAGGGCCTCGAGCCCTTCCAGGAAGGCCGCCAGCGCATCCACCAGGAGCTGGGCGGCCCGGTCCGGCAGGAAGCGTCCCACCCGGCGGGCCAGGGTGAGGAAGAGCCCCGGGAAGGCCAGGAGGAGGCCCAGCGCCACCAGGAGGACGGCCAGGAGGACCAGGATCGTGTTCACCAGGGTGGCGATGGGCTGCCCGGCCACCGTGGCCTCGGCGGGAAAGGAGGGGTGGAGGAGGGCCACGCCCAGGAGGGTGAACACGGCCACCGCATCCAGGACCCGCTCCACTACCAGGGACCCGAGCGCCGCGCTGGTGGGCACCCGGGGCTCCAGCTTGGCGATGGACCAGGCCCGGGCGAACTCCCCAACCCGGGCCGGGAGGAGGTTGTTCGTGGCAAACCCGATGTTCACCGCGGCGAAGCGGTTGTGCAGGGTGGTGTTCGGGTCCAGGGGGTGGAGGAGGAGCTTCCAGCGGAGGGCCCGGAGGAGGAAGCCCGAGGTCGCCACGGCCACCGCCGCCAGGAGGAGCCACCAGTGGGCGTGGCGGATGTGGCCCCACACCTCTGCCAGGTCCACCCCCCGGAGGACCCACCAGATGAGCAGTGCACTGATGGCGATCCCCAGGATCGCCTTCCAGTCCAGCTTCATCCGTGGCCCAGGGGGGGCGTCCAGCGTCCCGGCTCCGCCACCCGGGAGGGTGCCTCCCGGATGAGCTCCCGCATTTCCCGCACGGCCCGCTCCATCCCCACCAGGATGGCCCGAGACATGATGGAGTGCCCGATGTTCACCTCCTCCAGGTCGGGGAGGGCCGCCACCGGGATCACGTTCTCGTAGGTGAGTCCGTGCCCCGCGTGGGGAGCCAGCCCTGCATCCAGGGCTGCGTCCACGGCCCGGGCCAGGCGAACCAGCTCCCGGCCCCGGGCCTCTCCCCGGGCATTGGCGTACTCCCCGGTGTGGAACTCCACGGCATGGGCCCCCAGCTCGGCAGACCGGAGGACCGCGTCCGGGTCCGGGTCCACGAAGAGGGAGACCCTGGAGCCGGCACGGGCCAGCTGCTCCACCGCCGAGCCGATCCGGCCTCCGGGCGCTTCCCCCGAGAGGTCCAGTCCTCCTTCGGTGGTCACCTCCTCCCGGCGCTCCGGCACCAGGGTGACCTGCATCGGGGCCAGCGCCTCTGCCATATCCAGCACGGCAGGTTCGGCGGCCACCTCCAGGTTCAGCCCGGTACGGACGGTCTCGGCCAGGAGCCGGACGTCCCGGTCCTGGATGTGGCGGCGGTCCTCCCGGAGGTGCACCGTGATTCCCTCGGCCCCTCCCAGCTCTGCCAGCACGGCAGCCCGGACGGGATCGGGTTCGTCCGTGCGGCGGGCCTCACGGATGGTGGCCACGTGGTCGATGTTGACGTAGAGCCTCATGTGTTTCGCTGTAGAAGGTCCCGGATGGCCCCCCGCACGTCGGGGGGGAGAGGGCGGTCCGTCTGCTCCAGCGCCCGGAGCCCGAGCTGGGCGTAGAGGCTCCGGACCGGCTCGGGGAGGGTTCGGAGGTGGAGGTCCAGCACGTCGGCATCCCCCCGGACCACCGGACCGGTGAGGGCCTCCCCGAAGCCCAGCTCCGTCGCGTTGGAGATGGTCCCCGACGCCAGGGCCAGGAGGGCTGTCCGGGCCTCCTCCTGCGAGGTCCCGGCATCCCGCAAGAGCCCCTCCGCCTCCCGGAGGAGGACCACAAGGTAGTTGGAGGCCAGCACTGCGGCGGCATGATACAGGGGGCGGAGACGGGTGGGCACCGAGAGGACGGCACCGGAGAGGGCCTGGACAAGGCGGCGTCCCGCCGCAAGTGCTCCCGGCTCCCCGGAGACCGCGAAGGCGGCGCCGGCGAGGCGCCGGGCCCCGGTTTCGGCGCTGGCCACGGCCTGAAGGGGGTGGAGGGTCCCCACCTGGTAGCCGGCCCGGTGGAGCGCCTCCAGCGGCTCGGCGCCCAGGGCTCCCGAGCAGTGGAGGACCGGCGTGCCCTCCCGGGTGTCGCCCCGGGCGGCCAGGAGTTCGGCCATCTCCCTCAGGGAGTGGTCCGGGACGGTGAGGAGCACGGCGGTGGTCCCCTCCGGCGGGCGCTCCACCCCGTAGCGGTATTCCGCCACACCCCCTCGGAAAAGGGCGTGCTCCGGGGGGTCGGGGTGCCGGCCGTGGTAGATGAGCGACCGGACCGCATCGGCCTCGTGGAGCGCCTGCCCCAGCGAGAGTCCGACCCGACCGGGGCCCACGATGACAAGACGCTCCATGGGGAACTCCGGGGTGGGAGGTTCAGGATTCCACGAGTTCGACGGAGTCCAGCTTGCGGAGCCGACCCAGGAGCTGGGCGGGAATCCGGGCCCGGATCCGGAGTCGGGCCCCGTTGGACTCCATCTCCAGGACCTCTCCCTCTCGGTGGAGGGCTGCGATCCACTCCCCCTCCCCGGCGGGAAGCGTCAGGTCCACCCGCGGGAAGCGGGCCCGGGCGCGGGCCCGGATGGCGTCCACCAGGGGGTCCAGCCCGTCGTCCTCCACGGCAGAGACGAAGACCGCAGGGGTCCGGTCAAAAGCCCGGATGCGCTCCCGGATGGCGTCCTCCTCCTCGTGGGTGAGGCGGTCCACCTTGTTGAAGACCAGGACCTGCGGCACGGAGTCCAGCTCCAGGTCCCGGAGGACCTGGTCCACCACCTCCATCTGCTCGTCCCGTTCGGGATGGGACGCATCCACCACGTGGAGGAGGAGGTCGGCCTCCCGGGCCTCCTCCAGGGTGGAGCGGAAGGAGGCCACCAGGTGGTGGGGCAGCTTCCGGATGAAGCCCACGGTGTCGGTCAGGAGGGCCTCGTACCCCTCCCCCAGGTCCACCTGACGTGTGGCGGAGTCCAGGGTTGCGAAGAGTCGGTCCTCCACCAGGACGTCGGCATCGGTGAGGCGTCGCAGGATGGAGCTCTTCCCGGCGTTCGTGTAGCCCACCAGCGCCGTCCGGTACTCCCCCACCCTGCGCTTCCGCTGGTTGGCCCGCTGCTCCTTCACCACCTCCAGCTTCTCCCGGAGATCGGAAATCCTCCGGCCGATGAGGCGACGGTCCGTTTCCAGCTGGGTCTCACCGGGGCCCCGGAGCCCGATCCCGCCCCGGATCCGGGAGAGGTGGGTCCACATGCGCTGCAGCCGAGGGAGGAGGTACTGGAGCTGCGCCAGTTCCACCTGGAGCTTGGCCTCGCGGGTCCGGGCCCGGGAGGCGAAGATGTCCAGGATCAGCTCGGAGCGGTCCATGACCCGCACGTCCAGCGCCGTCTCCAGGTTCTTGGCCTGGTCCGGCTTCAGCTCCTCGTCGAAGATGACCAGGTCCGCCTCGTTGTCCTGCACCACCCGGCGCACCTCGTTCACCTTCCC
>REBX01000079.1 GCA_007692505.1 Gemmatimonadales bacterium
GAAACGGTTGTTCACCACGTTGGCGAGGCTCGAGCCGAAGCGATAGTTGAACCCCACCGAGCCCCGGTACCGATATCCGGTGGGAAGGTTCACCCGGCCCAGGAGGATGTCCTCGTCGGAGAAGTTGGAGGCCGCGATGTGGACCTGGTCGTTCACCCTGGAGGCATTGCCCGACAGGTTCACCTCGAGCCCCCGGCTGATCCGGTAGCTCACGTCCCCGCTCAGCCCCAGGGAATGGAGGCCCCGGTCGTGGAGGTACTGGAACGACTCGAAGCCCAGCCCCGCATTTCCCCACTCCTCTCTGGCCCGGTACTGGAAGGCGAACCGGTGATGCGGGAGCGACTCACTGGTCACCCCGAAGATCGTCCTCTCGTAATAGTCGGAATACTCCACCCCGATGCCGTAATGGGTAATGAACTGCCGGCGGTTCGCCTCGGCGTAGGGGTAGTAGTTCCACTCCACGGCAGGCCGGAACTCAACCCGCGTGCGCTGGTTGCTGGAAATGGCATTCCGAGCGCGTCCGTCCACTCCTACCGAGATGTGGGGAGTCACGGACCGGACGGCCAATCCGCCCATCCGCCAGGAGTCCTGGTCATTCCGGACCTCCCGCCCGTCGGCCAGTTCGATACGCTGACGCCTGAGGTTGGCCCAGAGGGAGAAGTTGAACTTCCAGTCATCGGTGACCCGGTCGCCCCCGAAGGAGGGGTTCAACCGGCGCTCCGAGCGCCGCTCCTGAAGGTCCAGGTTCCCCGAGAGACCGAACCGGAAGGTCCAGGCATTCCATGGGTCGCCGGTTGCTTCCTCCTCGCGGGCCTCCTGCCCCTCCCTTCCCACCTCGTGTGCACCCCGCTCCCCGCCCTGCCAGAGGACCTCCAGGAGGTCGCCCTGCCCGGCCTCCACCACGTACCGGACCAGTCCCAGCTGGAAGGTGCGGGTGATGCCGTCCAGGGTTCGGGTTCGGACGTCCGTGCCCCTGGACGTGTAGGTGAGCTGGTCCTCCAGCCCCTCCATATCGGCCCGGCCGATGAAGTCCAGGGTGTAGCGCCGTCCCCCTCCACCCACCCCGTCCGACGTCATGATGACGTGGAGGTCCGCGTCCGTCCGATCCCTCACCCAGTCCACGAAGGTGATCTCCGTGCGGAAGTGATTCGAATCGCAGTCCCGGGACTGGCAGTCCAGGAAAACCCGGGTGCGCTCTCCGTTGGCGGAAGGCGTGCTGGAGAGCTGCGCCTCCAGGGGTGCGGCCGAGGCCCAGAAGCCCAGGGCCAGGGCGAGGGACAGGCCAACGAGGGGGCCAAAGACCGGCCGTCGAGCGGACCGGGAAGGTGCTGGGCGTACGCCGGGCATGGACCTCTGGGTGGGGCCGGAGGGCGTGTATGTGCTTGCCTGTTGGATTGCCTGCCATCCTAAACCCCCGGGCGGTGTCGCACCAGCCCCGGCCCCTTCGGTCTCCCTTCGTCGAGCCCCCACCAACCTCGGCTCCGGAAGATTCTGCCTGTAACCCGGAACCTTCTTCCGCCCCGGGGCAAGAACCCGGCCTCGGACCCCGCAGTGCGCGGCATTCCGAGGGGGTTTCGGGGCTGGCACGGTTCTGGCTCCAAACAGGGGTCACGGAAGCATCCCCCAAACTCCGAAACTCGGCAGGAACCATGCATAGACGGATCCTCCCCCTGGCACTCCTCTCCGGACTCCTCCTCCTCTGGGCCTGCAGCGACTCCAGCACGGATCCCGCCGATGGCCCGGCATCCCTCTCGGTCTACCTCACCGATGCCCCCGGCGACGTGGCCAATGTCTGGGTGCAGATCGACGACGTCCTCCTGGCGGGGCAGGGCCAGCCCCTCTCCATCCTCTCCGAGCCCACCGAGCTCATCGACCTCCTGGCCCTGGAGGACTCCACCATGGTCCTGGTGGACGGAGCCGAGATCGAGGCCGGGACATACAGTCAGCTCCGCTTCGTCATCGGCGCCGGCGTGCTGGAGGCCACCGATGGCACGGTGTACGCCTTCGGGGACGCCGAACATCCAGACGGCCTGTCCTCCACCGGCACCCTCCATTGCCCCAGCTGCGCCCAGTCGGGCCTCAAGGTGAACTTCGCCGGCGGACTCGAGCTGGAGGAGACGGAGAACGCCGTTCTGGTGGACTTCGACGTGGCCCAGAGCTTCGGTCGGGAGGCAGGACAGTCGGGCCGTTGGGTCATGCGACCCCTCATCCAGGGCGTCATCACGGACCCCGGTGACCTGGACGGGCCCGGTGGCGCCATCGCGGGCGAGGTCCTCCTGGCCGAGGACGCCGAGGGCACACCCATCCAGATCCCGGCCTGCGCCGGCGAGGAGCGGAGCGTGGCAGACTTCATCCCCATGGCCACATCCACCACGGTCGTGGACGAGGAAGACAGCGAGCCCCTGGTCTTTGCCGGGAGTGTTTCCGGGGATGGCACCGCGGGCATCTCCGTGCTCGCCGCCGACACCTACAGCCTGGGCCACGCCGAGACCGTCCTCCTGGACGGCTTCCAGCTCGTCTGGGTGGCGTCGGTGGACCCGTCCACCGCAGCGGTTGCGAGCGGAGAGACCACGGCAGGTGTCACCTGGACAGTGGAGGAAGTCCGCTGCGAGGCCGTGGACTGACCCCGGCGCGCCGGACCATTTAGCGAATCCTCGTCCGGCAGCATCTCCTCCTCCAGACAATGCCGCCGGTTCGCATCTGCGAGCCGGCGGTGCCGTCCGGGGCAAATCCGGACCCGCAACAAGGGGAGATCCACATGAAGACCACGGGACGAACACTGCTGGCCACCGCCGTCACCCTCTTCCTGGTCGTGCCCGGCCTGGCTGCGCAGCAGGGCCAGATGGGCACGGCAGGCGACCTCATGTTCCAGGACCCCCTGGAGGCGGCCCTGGAGCACGCCGAGGAGCTGGGTCTCGCAGCCGACCTGCTGGAGGAGATCCGGGCCGCCCACGAGGCCTCCGTCGAGCGGACCCGCGACGAGCGGGAGGCCGTGGCCCCCATGCTGGAGCGCATCAAGGAGATGGCCGAGCTCCGCAGGGAGCGGGGTGAGGCCCGTCAGGGCGCCATGCAGAACCGCCAGGGCATGCAGCGGGGACAGGGCCAGGGCATGGGGCAGAACCGCCAGGGCATGATGCAGAACCGCCAGGGACAGGGTGCCGGCGCCGCCGGGGCCCGCATGGAGGCCATGCAGGCGGTCCAGGACGAGTTCCGCAGCAACCTGGAGTGGCTTGCCGAACACCTGGGCGCCGAGCAGCTGGAGGCGCTGGAGAAGGCCATCCGCCCGGAAGGCCCCAGCCGGTCCTGAAGGCTCCGACCGGCAGGAACCCGCAGGGCCGGGGGGCCCGTCAGCCCTCCGGCCTCAGCGTCACCTCGATGTGGACCTCCACCTCGTCCCGCACCCGGAGGGTTCCCAGCATCTGCCGCGGCGGCTGGACCCCCCACTCGGTCATATCCAGTACGTGGGTGCCCTTCACCCGGACCTCCTCGTCAGTCACCAGGGCGGTCAGGGAGATCTCCACGTCCCGGACCTCACTCAGCATCTCCAGGGTGCCCGAGAGGACCAGCTCCACGCCCTGGCCACCGTGCTCGGCCGTGTAGCGCTCCATCCGGAAGATGATCCACGGATGGTCCTCCGTCCCCATCGCCTCCCACATGTGGCTGTTCTTCCGGTCGTTCCCGCACTCCAGTGCTGCAGTGGGGACCCGGAGGACGAGCGAGCCCACCGCATCCCCCAGGGCGTCCATGGAGAATCCGGACTCCGACGCCCGGATCTCGAAACGGAGGTCATCCGTTCCGCAGTCCCACGACCGCAGCGTCGAGCCTCCCTCCACCACCAGGGTACCGGTGGCATGGACGGACTGGGCAGACACCTGGGCCGGCATCGCCGGGAGGGTGGTCAGGGCCAGGAGGCCCAGGCCCAGTGCCGTGGCAAGGCCGGTACTCTGCCGGGTCAGGTCTCGCATGGTGAATTCCCCTGAAAATGGTGATCCGCCTGCGAGCCCGCTCGGACCCGCTCCGTCCGCCAACCCATTCAGGTACACCAGAGATGGGCTCCACGGGCGAGGGTCCATTTCGATTTCCTACCCTTCCCCCTCCCCGGAGTCTCCCAAGGCGCGCCTCATCTGCTTCAGGTGCCGCATCTGGTGGCCGGGCATGCCTTCGATCCAGGTGGCCACGTTGAGGCGCAGGATGGGGATCACGGGAGACGGCGCCCGAACCGCGTCGAGCTGCAGGCCCCGGCCTTCCTCGATGAGGTCCAGCCACCGCTGCTGCAATTCGTCGAACTCGGCCACCGTCCGGGCCACGTCCAGCGACGAAGACGGCGCATCGTCCCTGCTGCCCTCGGGCCGGTAGCGCCCGGGCACGGGCAGGGGGCGGGCCCCGGGCCCGGACCCGTCGAGGAACCAGCTGCCCAGCCAACCGGTGGAAAACGGCGGTTCTCCCTCGAGGCCCCGCTCCTTTGCCTTCCGGATCGCCGCCTCAAGCTTCGGTGCCATGAGGGCCGCCGTAAGGTTGAGGTGCCGGATGCACTCTGCCGCCGACCAGGTCCCCTCCTCCGGCCTCCGGTTCATCCGGGCTTCGGAGTGCGCCCCGGCCAGCCGCTTCACCTCCTCGAGGCAATGGAGGATGTCCGTCTTCCAGTCCGCGGGATCCTTCAGCCTTCTGGCCATGCTCCTTCTCCGTTATTCCCCCGGGGTTCTTCCTCGATGGGCGGCGACACCGTGCCATCCGGTCCCACCACCGGGCGCTCGGGGTTCTGGCTCCACTCCACGAAGGAGCCGTCATAGAAACGCACCTCGAACCCCAGCATGCGGGCCACGAAGTGCAGGTGTCCCGACTGCCCGCCCGTTCGGCAGTAGGTGATGATCCGGTCGCCGGGCCGGACCCCCGCCTCCCGGAAGAGATCGAGGAGTCCTTCGGTGTCGAGGAAGAAGGGCGCTTCGTCCGGCCCCGAGGTGCTCCGCCAGGGGAGGTTTTCCGATCCCGGAATGTGCCCCGGCCGCTCCACCTCGGCTCTGGGCTCGACTCCCGAGTGCTCGGCCTCTGGACGAGCATCCAGTATGTGAAGTCCTGGCAGGGCCTCGTGCCCATGGGTCTCCCGGGCCCAAACCAGGTCGGCCAGGCGCTCGCCGTCGGCCAGAAGCTCCATGCGCGGACGAAGGACCAGTCCGACGGTGGCGCTGGGATCCGTCGGGGTGACGCCCTCCGTGGCCATGGCCCCACCTGCGGCCTCCCACCCCCGAAGCTGCCCATCCAGGATCCGGGCCCGGTGTCCCAGCCCGGCATAATCCAGCACCGCCCAGGCTCGTCCGGCCATC
>REBX01000265.1 GCA_007692505.1 Gemmatimonadales bacterium
GAGGGCCCGGAGCTCGCCCCGGACCTTGGGCGCGATGTCGGACTGGATCGCCTCCTCGTCCTCCATGAGGCTTTCCATCCGGTCCACCCAGGCCCGCTGCAGGTTCCGGCGGTACGGCCCCACGGCCTCGCTGCCAGAAAGCTCCCGCCAGACGGACGATCGGAGCTCGGCCAGCATGACGGAGAGCGGGTAGGCATCGGCGCCCAGGAGGGCCTCCTGCTCGATGAGGCGCTTCATCCGTGCCACCTGGGTGAGGCTGTTCAGGGCGCCCACCTGGAGGCTTCGGATCTGGTCCGGCGTGCCCGAGCCCCGGATCCGGAAGAGGATCTCGGGATCGATCATCCACTCGGGGGTCTGGAAGACCTGGCGGTCCAGCCACTCCATGGCCCGCTCCTGCCGATCGCGTTCGATGACCGTGTAGGGACGCTCCGGCTGGCCCTGGGCGCGGCGGGTCCAGTCCACCCCGCCGATGTTCGCCATGACGTGTCCCGTGTAGCGGCTCCACTGGCCCGCCACCTGCCCGTAGAGCTCCTCCAGCTGGCTGTAGTCGTCCCCCTCGGAGTACGTCCAGTCCCGGAGGTTCTCCATGGTGCGCTTCAGGTTCTCGATCCCGTAGTCGGAGGCGCGCATGGCATCGTCGCCCAGGGCCTCGGTGAGGGAGCCCGGGTCCGTCTGGGTGGGGTCGCCGAAGCGGTAGATGGGGTCGTCGGCCCGCTCCACGATCCACTGGTGCAGGGTCGGGCGCTCGTCCTCCGGGGTCCGGGCGTCGGGGATCCAGCGGTGCCCCCACTCGATGGACCACCGGTCGTAGGGCCCGATGCGGGGGTAGAAGCAGGTGTCATCGCCGGGCTGGGCCACGTAGTTGAAGCGGGCGTAGTCCATGATGGAGCCCGCCGTCCCGTTCTCGCAGACCCACCGGGTGCGGAGCGAGTCCACGGGCACGGCAGAGTGGGACTTCATGTTGTGGGGGAGCCCCAGGGTATGGCCCACCTCGTGGGCGGAGACGAAGCGGATGAGCTCGCCCATGACCTCCTCGTCGAACTCGAGCCCCCGGGCATCGGGGTTCGCGGCGGAGGTCTGCACGAAGAACCAGTTCCTCAGCAGGTTCATGACGTTGTGGTGCCACTGGATGTGGGTCCCCAGGATCTCGCCCGTGCGGGGGTCGAAGAAGCGGGGGCCCGAGGCGTTCTGCACCGGGGAGGCCAGGTAGCGGATGATGTTGATCCGGGCATCGGCGGGGTCCCAGTCCGGGTCCTCCTCGGGGGAGGGGGGCATGCGGGCCACGATGGCGTTCCTGAAGCCGGCCGCCTCGTAGGCCTCCTGCCAGTCCTCCACGCCCTTGGCAAGCCACTCCCGCCAGGGCTCGGGGGTGGCCGGGTCGATGTAGAAGACGATGGGCTCCACGGGCTCCACCAGCTCGCCCCTGAGGTAGGCGGCGGTGTCGGAGGGCACCAGGCGGAAGCGCTGGATGAAGCGGCGCTCCTGGAGGCGCTGGCCCTCGGCCCCGAAATCGTTGATCTGGGTGGAGAAGTAGCCCACCCGCTCGTCCCAGTACCGGGGCATCATGGGCTCCTCGGGGAGGACCATGAGGGAGTGCCCGAACTCCATGGAGAGGGTCCCGCCGGCCTGGTTCGAGGGGGGCTCGGGGGTCTCGTACGTGACGACCCGGCGCACCTCCAGGTTCTCGGGGAAGGCCCGCATGGACTCCACGAAGGTCCGCTGGGGGTCCAGCCGCCGCACCTGGAACTGGCTCCGCCGGGCCTGCGAGAGCCCGATGATGGGGGCGTCGGACACGAAGAAGTCGCCCACGTCGATGATGGAGGTCCCGTTGCCCTCCGCCTCGACCTCGAAGGTGGCCAGGATGGGCTCGAAGTTGGAGTTCCGGACCGCCTCGTAGATGGGCAGCTCCGGGTCCGCCGTGTTCTGGAAACTCACCTGGCGGAGGAGGATCTCGTCGCCCCGCCTCTGGAACCGCACCACCTCGGTGGTCTGCCGGTGCCCCCCGAAACCCACCCCGGACGCGGTCTGCGTGATACGGGTGATGAGGATCATCTCCCGCTCCAGCATGGCGTCGGGGATCTCCCACTTCCAGTCGTCGTCCACCTGGTGGACCTGGAAGAGCCCGTCCCGGGTCACCGCCGAGGCCGGGATGACCTCGCTGCGGGGGGCGGGTCCGGTGCGGGCCTCCGCCTCCTGGGCCGCCGGAGCGCGGTCGGAGGGCGGGGGCGCCGGTTCGGCCGAGCCCCGAAGGCCACAGGCGGAAGAGGAAACGAGGAGGAGGGCGGCCAGCCCCCAGGCCAGAGGTCGGGTCGTCTTCGGCATCGTCGGGTTCATCCTGTCTGGCGGTTCAATGCGCGCTGATGTCTGACTGCGGTCACTTCTTCGGGTTCATCCTTCGGATCAGGGCGTCGCAGGCGCTTCAGCGGTCGGCGGCCAGGTCCAGCACCGCGCCGCCCAGCGTCCGGATGCGCTCCGCATCGCCCTCCAGTCGTCCCTCGTCCACGGCCCGGGCGTGGCCCCACAGGGTGGTGGCCAGCTCCTGGAGGCCGGAGCGCTGCTCCGCGCCTTCGGGGAGGGACTCCAGGCGGTCCAGCTCGGCTGCCACCTCGTCTGTACGGGCAGCGGGAAGGGCCTCGTGGCGGATGACCTGGTCCAGGTAGGCCCGGGCCACCACGTACGCCGGGGGCCATCCGTAGCGGGGCTGGTGCTGGGGGTTGAACTCGTCGAAGTGCACCAGGTTGGCAGCGGCGATCTCGTTCTCCGAGAGGAACTCGCTGGGCTCCAGTTCCAGGAGGTCCATCCCCCGGGAGATCTCCGAGCCCACCACCAGGCCGTTGTACCAGTAGGTGGACCAGTAGCCGGCGCTCAGCATCTCCTCGCCGTCCACGGGGCCCCGGTCGAAGAAGGCGATCTCGAAGGGGTTCGCCGGGTCCGTGAAGTCGAAGACGGAGACGCCGCCCTGGTACCAGGACTGGACCTTGATGTCCCGGCCCGGCACGGGGAGGAGGGAACCGTTGTGGGCCACGCAGTTCTCCAGCTCCGTCTGGGGGGCCGGGAGCTTGTAGTAGCCGGCGAACTCCATGCGGCCGTTTCGCACCGTGAAGAGGGCGTTTGCGCCCCAGCGAAGGTCGTCCTCGGCCCGGCAGCGGGGCTGGGTGCCCCCGCCCCACTCGTCGGTGAAGATGATCGTGGAGCCGTCGTTGCTGAAGGTCGCCGAGTGCCAGAAGGCGAAGTTCGGGTCCGACACCTCGTGGATGCGCACCGGGGCGGCGGGGTCCGAAATGTCCAGGAGGATCCCGTTCCCGGAGCAGGCGCCGGCGGCCAGCCCGATCTCCGGGTAGGCCGTGATGTCGTGGCAGCGGTCCGTGGCGCGGGTCTGCTGGGTCCCGTCACCGTGGTCCCCCTGCTGCCAGAGGCCGTCGATGTCGCCGGTCTGCCGGTCGGCGAAGACCCGGGGCGAATCCACGATGCGGGCGTTCTCGGGGGCGGAGAGCGGGACCTCGATGACGTCGATGCTCCAGAAGGAGGTGGTGGGGTCCTCCGGGTCGCGCTCCGGGTTGCACCCGGCCATCTCCTCGGCGGGGCGGGGGGCGCTCGTGCCCGAGTTGTAGACCCAGATCATCTCGTCGTTTCCGGGCTCGGTGACCACGGTGTGGGTGTGGGAGCCCCGGCAGGTCTGGACGGCGGCCACCTGCTGCGGGTCGTCCAGGTTGCTCACGTCGAAGATCCGGACGCCCCGGAAGCGCTCCTCGCTCACCGGCTCCTCCACGCCCTCGTCGCCGCAGTCCAGGCGGGCCCGGGTCTCCTGGGCCGACATGAACACCAGGTTGCCGTAGACCGAGATGTCGCCCTGCCCGCCGGCGCAGGCCACGGCGGTGCGGAGGGTGGGGGCGGCAGGGTCGGAGATGTCCCAGACCGTGAAGCCGTGGTAGTTGCCCACGAAGACCAGGTCCCCCTGGAAGGCCAGGTCCGTGTTGGAGAAGCGCCGGTCGCCGGGTGCGTCGGGGTTCCGGAAGCCGTCGGGGCGGGCGGTGCTGGAGAGGAGCCGCATGTTCCAGGCCGCCTCCTCCGCGTCCTTCCACCCGGCGGCGAGCCCCACCCGGGGGTCCGTGTCGGGGCCGAAGACCGGGTTCTGCTGGCCCTCCTGGGGGATGGGATCGCCGAACTGGCTCTGCTGGGCCTGGGCCGGGGCGGGCACGAGGGCAGGCACCAGGGCGAGCCCCAGGACGAGGGCTGCGGCAAGGGCCGGGACGAGGCCTCCGGCCATGAGGGGGAGACGGGAGGGGGGGAGGGCACGCACGGGCTGGGAACTCCTGCCGGGGGGACGATCTGGAATCGGGGGAGTCCACCCCTCCTGCGGGCCGGGGCCCGGGGAGCGAATCCCCTTCAGGCCGGCAACTTACGGATTGGCCTGCGCCGCGGCAATCCGGGCCCGCTGGAGCCGGAGGGTGGCCCGGAGCTGCTCCAGGGTGGCCTCCACCATCCCGGTGGAGAGGCCGGCTCCACGGCGGGCCTCGGCGGCGGCCAGCGCCCGGTCCAGCCCCCGGGCGGCCTCCACCGTTCGGACCCGGGGCACCTCCTCCAGCCAGACCCGGCGAAGGGGGCTCTCGCCGGCGTCCACCGAGGCGCACAGGCTTTGGCGATGAGGGAGGCCCTCCATGCCGTGGAGGAGGGTGGCCAGGGCCGGCTCGTCCTCCAGGGCGTCGGGAAGGCCCAGGCGGACGAAGGCAGCCAGGAGGGCGCGGGCCAGCGTCATCCGGTCCAGCGCGTCGCCCACCCGGCGGACGGACTGGAGATCTGCAGGGGCCAGCCCCTCCCGTACCGAGGGGGCGTCGGGTCGGCAGACCGAGGCGAAGACCCGTGAGAGGGCCGCGGTCTCGTTCTGGCGGAGCTCGGTCTCGATGTCCCGCTCCAACCGTTGGACCAACTCGGACGCCACGGGCATGGAGCTCCACTCCAGGGGCTCCTCGGCCAGCGCCGGGTAGCGGGTCTCCACGAAGTGCCGGGCCGGGTCCTCCACCAGGACATCCCGGTCCCGCACCCGGTCGCTCCCGTGGGCACCCGAGAGCTCCTCCTCGGAGGTCAGGGTCCAGGGGCCGGAGGCCGCCCAGCGCCCCACCACCTCGCCGGAGGCCAGGCGGAGCTCCACCTCCATGTGGCTCCGGGCGAAGTTCGTGCGCTGGTGGCGCCGCCCGAAGAGGATCCAGCGACGCCGGACATCTCCCAGCTCGGCCCTCTCCTCCAGGTCGACCCGGTAGTGGAACTCCGGGGCCTCCAGGGCCAGGACCGCGG
>REBX01000066.1 GCA_007692505.1 Gemmatimonadales bacterium
CTCGCCTCCCTCTCTGGCCGAATGGGAGGAGAGCGTGGAATCAACGCCTCGGCCGGAGGCCGTCTCGGGTGGCCAGATTCCTCCTGTCGTCCTCGAGCGGCACGAGGCACGGATGCAGGTCTGGCGCTCCATGTCACCGCCATCGGAAGTACGTCGGTTCGGCTGGATGGTGATGGACGCGGAAGGAATCCTCTGGCTGCACAGTCGTGAACTGGGCTACATGGCCGTGGACATGGCGTCGGGGCGCTACATCGGGCTGATCGAGCTTCCCCCTTCCCTTGCGGATGCAACGCTTCTGGAGGTAGGAACGGACTACGTTCTGGGTCGCGTGCGAGGGACCGACGAAGTCGAACTGGTGGTTGTACATGAATTGGCGCGTACTCCCGAGGGTTGACTCCGGATTCTCCACCAGGCCCACCCGGAGACCCTGGTCCTCAGGGACCGTGACCAGGTCCCGACGGACCTGTCGAGGATGTTCGGCGGGACTGATCCGCCGCTGACCCGGAAGGGACGACCCCCCGACCCGGGTCAGTACCGGTAGCCCTCCACCTCCTCCGGCGGGGCCTCCACGCCCAGTCCCTCGGCGATGCGGTTCACGAAGTTGAAATAGGACACGATCATGTTGGCCACGAGGATGTCGGCGTCGTCCAGGCCCTGGGCGCGGAGGGCCTCGACCCCGGCCTCGGACATGGCCGAGGGATTCCGGGTGAGCCGGCGGGCGTAGTCCACCAGCGCCGCCTCCCGGGTGGAGAGCCCGGCACCAGCGGGGTCGTCCAGGAGGGCGTCCACCCGGTCGTCGTCCTTCCACCAGGCCCGAAGAGCGGCCTCGTGGTGGAGGGTGCAGTACTCGCAGCCGTTTTCCACCGAGACGACCACGGCCAGGAGCTCCCGCTCGGCCCGGGTGAGACCGCTCCGTCCGAAGAGGAGGGCGCGGTAGAGCTCCAGGTGGGCCGCCATGGCCTCCGGGGCCAGGCTCTGGACCCGCATGATGTTGGACACTTTCCCCCGGCTGGACCCGATCTCCTCGTAGACCCGGGCCAGCGTCCCCTCGGCCTCGTCCTCCAGGACCCGGCGGATCCAGCTCATGGGCACCTCCGGGAACCCCGCCCGGTCCTCGGGCATTGGGAGGGATGACGGCCGGCCCCTGTGGCCGGACCTCCTCCATCCCGGTCGGGAGTCTCCATGAAGGCAGCATCGCTCCTGTGGCTTCGCATCGGCATCGCGCTCCTCGTGTTCTGGTGGGGCGTCGACAAGATCATCGACCCCGGTCACGCCATCGGGGTGTCCGACGCCTTCTACTTCGGAATCTTCAGCCTCCCCTCCCTGGTTCCCCTCCTGGGGGCCCTGCAGGTCGGGCTGTCCCTCCTGGCCCTGGTGGGCCTCTTCCGGCGAATCGTGGACCCCCTCATTCTCCTGGTCAACCTGGGATCCCTGGTCTCGGTCTGGCGGTCCATCGTGGATCCGTGGGGCCTGGTCATGGACGGGACGAACGTCCTCTTCTTCCCCTCGCTGGCCGTCGGGGCCGGCTGCCTCGTCCTCATCGCCTTCCGGGACGAGGAGCGCTGGGTGGTGGACCGGACGCTCGGCGGCGGAAGGCAGGTGGACGCGGTGCAGGCCGGGTGATAGCATGCCCCCGTGCCTCGTTCGTCCCCTTTCCCACCGCACCAGGTCCCGTGTCACCCCCCACCGACGCCGAACGCACCTTCCGGGAGGAAGTCCTCCCCGAGATCGATGCGATCTACCGATTTGCACTTCGCCTGGCCGGGAGTCCGGCAGAGGCCCAGGACCTGGTGCAGGAGACCTTCCTCCGGGCCTGGAAGAACCGGGACGCGTACACCCCGGGGACCCGGGCCCGGAGCTGGCTCTTCACGATCTGCCGGAACGTCTTCCTCAGGGGGGAGGAGCGGCGCCGACGCCACGAGGAGATCGTGCGGGAGCAGTCCGGGCAGGCGGCCGGGGCCTCCGAGGCCGCCACTGGCGATGGGGAGCCGGACCACGCCGTCTTCATGGCGGTGAAGGACCGGGATCCGGAGGGCACCTTCTGGGCCGGGGTGGTGGACGAGCGGATCCTGGCCGCCATCGACGGTCTGCCCGGGGACTTCCGGGAGGTGGTGGTCCTCTCCGACCTGGAAGGCCTCTCCTATCGGGAGGTGGCCCAGGTGGTGGGGGTCCCGGAGGGCACCGTGAAGAGCCGTCTCTTCAGGGGAAGGCAGATCCTGAAGAAGGAGCTCCACGAAGTGGCGCTGGAGGCCGGGCTCCTGGACCGGGATGCGCCGGAGCCACGAACGTCGGAGGGAGGTGAGCCATGAACTGGGTGAGAGAGCTTCGGCGATTGCTGAAGGAGGCCCGGGGCAAGCGGACGGACGACCCGGATGGCCTGGAGGGCGGCCTGACCTGCCAGGAGGCAGCGGACCACCTGCAGGAGTGGCTGGACAGCGAGCTGGACGAGGAGATGGCTGCGCGGGTGGGGGTCCACCTGGAGACCTGCGCCCGATGCTATCCCCGCCTGGCCTTCGAGCGGGCCTTCCGGGAGGCAGTGGAGAGGGCGGCCCGGGCGGAGAAGGCGCCCCCGGACCTGAAGGCGCGTGTGCTCCAGGCCCTGGAATCGGAAGGGTACCGCGAGGAGTAGCGGGAAGTGCAGAGGCGACGTCTCCCAATGCAGAGCGCCCCGGGGCAGGGAGGCCCCGGGGCGCGCTTCGACCTCGGTGGTGCGGTGGTGCGGTGGTGCGGCCCGGGTCAGGCCGTGTCGTTCACCCGGCGCATGATGGCGGCCCGGGCCTCGGTGTCCAGGAGGGGGGAGTCGGCCAGCATGCGGGCCTCCGCGATCCACTCCATGGCGGAGTCATTGGCGCCCCGCTCTGCCGCCACCAGGGCGGCGTCCAGGTAGGCGTGGCTCGCCTCCACCACGTCCCCCTGCCTCAGGGCCAGCTCTGCACCCCGCGCGGCGGCGTTCTCGGACTGGCGGTAGCGGTCCGTGTAGAAGTACAGGCGAGACGCCGCCCGGAGGTTCTCCACCTTGTGGGGGTCCGAGTCCTCCCGGTAGTCGGCGGCGCGCTCCAGGAGGCGGGCCATGTGGTGATGGCGGTCCGGCTCGTCCTTGTGCGCCTGGGCGCGGGCCTCGAGTTCGAGGGCCTTCTCGATGTTCGGGTCCGAGGCAGACGATGCCCGCACGTCGGCGGGGGTCACGGCCAGCCCCAGGAGCGCGGCGGCGGCCAGGGTGGTGGCCAGGCTGCGGGGCCGGCGGGCCACGGACCGGCGGGGCCGGTGGGAGCCGGCAGCAGCGGGGGAGTGGGGGGTCGGTGTATTCATCGGACGTCTCCAGATTGACGGGAGGGCTGTGGTCGGTTTCGTTTCGGTCGAGTGGCCACTCATGCATCCCCGACGAGATCCGGGCCCGGAGGGTTTCAGATGACGCCAGGACATGCTGGATCCCGGATCACCTGGCTGGGCCTCTGGGTGAACGTGGTCCTGGGGGTGGTGAAGGTGGCCACGGGGCTCTGGGCGAACAGCCGGGCCCTGGTGGCCGACGGCCTCCACAGCCTCACGGACCTGGTCTCCGACGCCGCCGTCCTCTTCGGCCTCTCGGTGGCGGCCCGCCCGCCCGACCTGAACCATCCCTACGGCCACAGGAAGGCGTCGAGCCTGGTCACCCTCTTCCTGGCGTCGTCCCTCCTCCTCTTCTGCATCCTCCTGGTGCTGGACAGCCTCCGGGCGCTCCAGGCCGGGACTCCTCCCACCTCGCCGGGATGGCCGGCGCTGGCCGTGGCGCTGGGGTCGCTGGGGGTGAAGGAGATCCTCTTCCGGGCCACCCGGAAGGTGGCCCAACGGGAGGGATCCCAGCTCCTCCTGGCCAACGCCTGGCACCATCGGACGGACTCGGCGAGTTCGCTGGTGGCGTCGGCAGGGATTGCCGCCGCCCTCCTCCTGGGGCCCGACTGGGCCATCCTGGACACCCTGGTGGGGCTCGGCCTGGCGGCCTGGCTCGCCGTGGAGGGGGTCCGGCTCCTCCGCCCCGCCGTGGACGACCTCATGGACGCGGCCCCGGAGCAGGCCATCGTGGACGACCTCCGGGAGCACATCCTGCCCATGCCCGGCGCCGTGGCCTACCACGACTTCCGGGCCCGCAGGGTGGGCGACCTCATCGAGGTGGACTTCCACCTCCTGGTGCCGCCGGAGATGAACATCCGGGAGGCCCACGTGGTGGCCCACCGGGTAAAGGACGAGATCCTGGCCCGTCACCCCGAGGTCCTGGACGTCCTGATCCACGTGGAGCCCGCCGTTCCCGAGCACCATCGGCAACGGGGCCTGGCCGACGGGGAGCTCTGACCCGGAGCCGGGCCGGCGAGAGGCCGGAGATGCCCCCCCGGGTTGCACGAAGCGCCTGCCGCCGTAGAATCCCCGGGACGCCATCCCCCAAGGCACACCCCCTCTCTTCCCACGGAGCTCGCCCCGCATGGCTGCACGCTTCCGGATGCCCCACACCCTCACCCTCCTGTTCGTCCTCATGGTGCTGGCCCTGGTGGCCACCTGGGTGATCCCGCAGGGGCAGTTCCAGACCGAGGTGACGGAGGCCGGCCAGGAGCTGGTGGTGGCCGGGACCTACGAGGTGGCGGAGGAACGCGCCTTCGTGAGCCCCTGGGAGCTCTTCACCGCCGTCCCCCGGGCCTTTGCGGAAGCGCAGAACATCATCTTCTTCCTATTCATCGTGGGGGGCGTGGTGGCCATCATCCGGGCCACCGGGGCCATCGATGCCCTCCTGGGCGGGCTCCTGAAGGGGGCAAGCCGCTGGCCGTCCCTCCTCATCTTCTCGGTGGTCTTCGTCTTCGCCCTCACCTCGTCGGCCATGGGGGCGTCGGCGGAATACATCCCCTTCGTCCTCATCCTGGTGGCGCTGTGTCGAGCGCTCCGGATGGACACCATGGTGGCGGTGGGGATGATCGTGGCGGGGTACGGGATCGGGTACGGGATGGCCTCCTTCAACCCGTACACGGTAATCCCGGCCCAGGAGATCGCCGGGGTGCCCACGTACTCGGGCTGGCTCTGGAAGCACATCCTCCTCTTCTTCCTGGTCCTCATCGGGGTGCACCATGTGTGGAGCTACGCCCGGAAGGTCCAGGCGGACCCCTCGAAGAGCCTGGTGAAGGACATCGACCCGCCGGACCAGGGGGCGCCGCCCACCGAGTACCCGTCCATGACGGCCCGCCACGTCCTCATCCTGGTGGGCTTCATCGCGGCGCTGGGGATCTCGGTGTGGGGGATCAGCGAGTGGGGCTGGTACCTGACGG
>REBX01000174.1 GCA_007692505.1 Gemmatimonadales bacterium
CGAAGGCGAACCGGTGCTATCCGTCCTCCGGATCCATGTACCAGTCCACATCGGCCGGGCGCTGACCCGTGTACTGCCGAACGGCGTCCCGGTCACGGTGGTCAAGGATCACCTCGTTCCAGCCTGCCGTGAGGGCGAGATCCACTTCGGCGCCTTCATCGCAGGTTGCCTGCACCTCCACGTCGCGGTCCGCGAAGATCCAGTAGACGTGGATGTCCTCCCAGACTCCCGGAAAGGGCTGTCCAGCGGTGCGGCCCTGGCCCTCGGTCCGGGTGGAGAGCTCGATGGCCCGGGGATAGTTCGACCCATCGGCCCGGGTGGCCAGGAACTGCACGTTCCTCACCTCGGTGAACCGGGCATCGGGGTCGACCCCGTCAATGGCCTCGTCGATGCACACGAAGTTGTAGAACCCGTCGCTCCCGAAGCCGCCGTCGTCGGTGGCCGGCTCCAGGTCGCCCTCGATGTCGCCCTGGGGCAGGAGCTCGAACCAGAAGGAGCCATCGGCGTCCAGCTCACCGAGGGCCAGGTCCGAGACGTTGTCGCCCATGCTGTAGAGCTCACCGGCGGCGCCCTCGCTGTAGGACGACACATCGCCGGACATCTGGAGCGCTTCTCCCGGATCCGGGTCGGGGTCCGCGCCGCCGTTCACCGGGTCGTCGCTGCACGCCACGGCCAGGGGGACGAGGAGGGCGAGGACGGTGCGGGTGAGAAGGGTGGGGAAGGGGGCAGTGCAAGACATCATGCGGCTCCCTTGCTGCAGGACTGGAGTCGGGGCTGCCGCCGAAGAAGGACGGCGAACGGCGGGCTTCAGGAGCCCCCGCCAGCGCCCCGGAACGGATGGGGTCGTGGAGAAGCTCCCGGGATCGGGACGATTCCCGTACGGATATCCGTTCACATGGGTACGCGTGAGCGCTCCGTCGGGCCCGCATGGGCCAATGGCCTCGCTGCCCGCCCTGTTCCGGCCCCCCAATCCGCAGCCCACGGGAAACCGGGCAGGTGGCTTCGGCACGGCCACGGGCCCCGACGGGCTCCGGAGGTCATCCCCCGAGGCACCTTCTGTGCAGAGCCCCTACGTGCCGACAACCCCGCCGGCTGTCCTTGGGGGGACCCGCCAGGACGAGGATGTTCCAGTGGAAGCCCCGGGAATCGTGCCTGCCGCCCTCCTCCCGCCACGCGGCGTGGAAGGAGGGGTCGTCGTGCGGGGCGAGTCCGTGCGGGCGGGCTGCTTGCCGAATATTTTGAGGGGATAGGGCTGAATTCTGGTTGAGGTCGTCCTTTTTTCCCAATTGGAGGATTGTCACATGTCCAGCATGCCGTCCCACGCCACTCCTTCACCGGTGCCCGAGGGCCACGCCACGTTCATCCCGCACCTGGTCGTCCCCGACGACCACGCCCTCATCGCCTTCGTGGAGGAGGCCTTCGAGGGCACCCTGAACCACCGGACCGAAGCCGCTGCGCGAGCCCGAGGGACGGTGGACACGCGATGATGGAACGAAATGAGGGCGTTTCGGAGGAGGCGGCCGCGCGGTTGCGGCAGCTCACCGCCGGGCTCACCCGCGGCCGGGGGGTGCGGCACGCCGTGGTGGCCGTCGGGACGGGACGGGGCGACGTGCTCTGGGTGGGGGCTGAGGGCTCGGCAGACGGAGACGCCGCCGGCACCCCCATGACCCCGGACACCCCCTTCTTCCTGGCCAGCGTCACGAAGCTCTACATTGCCACCACCGTGCTCCGCCTCTACGAGGAGGGCCGGGTGGCGCTGGACGCACCGATCTCCGAGTACCTGCCCGCCGAGCTGGTGGGAGGGCTCCACCGGTGGAAGGGGACGGACCGGACGGGGGAGATCACCGTGCGCCACCTCCTGGGGCACGCCACCGGCCTTCCCGAATACCTGGTCCTGGCCAGGAAGGGCGAGAAATCCCTCTTCGATGGTGCCGCGCTGGACCCCGATGGCGAATGGGGGATTCGGGAAATCACGGCGCTGGTGCGGGACTGCGGGCGGCCGTCGTTCCCGCCTCGCCCCTTCGACGGCCGGCGTCACACCATCGAGTACTCCGACACGAACTTCCAGCTCCTGAATGCCCTCATCGAGGCAGTCCTCGATGTCCCCCTCCACCAGGCCTTCCGGGAGCTCATCTTCCAGCCGCTGGGGCTGGAGCAGACCTTCCTTCCCGATGGTGATCCTCCCGGCGAGGCCCCTGATGGACCCCCTTCCACGCCGGCGGCATTCTGGATGGGAGACGAACGGCTGGACCTGAACCCGGGCCCCCTGCGCTCCTTTCGGGATCTCTACAGCACGGCAGCGGAGACCGTTCGCTTCATGGCGGCGCTGGTGGAGGGCCGGGTGTTCGATGACCCCGCCACGGGCCGTCTAATGACGGAGCACTTCAACCCCATGGGGTTCTCGGTGACCCTCCGGCCCACGGGACCGGGATGGCCCACCGAGTACGGGCTCGGGATCCTCCGTTTCCGCATGCCCCGGCTCTTCACCGGGCTCAGGCAGGCCCCCACTCTCCTGGGCCACACCGGTGTGACGGGCTCCTGGCTCTTCCACGTGCCCGACCGGGACCTCATCCTCTCGGGCACCGTGGACCAGGTCACCGCCGCGCCGGTCCCGTACCGCTTCGTGCCCCGGCTGGCCATGGAACTGGAGGACCTGGGGATCCGGGGGCCGCAAGCCGGGAGTCTGGGGCCGAGCGGTGGAGAAGGGAAGCAGGCCAGGATGTGACCTCGGTCAGAAGCGTCGGCCAAGCACCCGGAGGAGCCAGCGAACGCCCCTCAGGAGAAGGGCGAAGGCGACGGTCCTGAAGAGCCAGCGGAGAATGCGCATGGGGCGTCCGGGAGTTGGGTGCGGGACGGCAGGAGAGGGCGTCATGGGAACGGCGCCCGGGTCCTCCCTACGACGGTCGACAGGCCAGGTTTCCCATCCACCTAAGAGCGCGTACCCCGGAGTCGTAGCTCAAGGGACCGTAGCCAAAGGGAATCGCCCCCTCCCTCAGAACTCCTACTCGAACTGACCGTTCGTGATGGTTCGGGTGGCCGGGGTGGCATCCTCGAAGGCATTCAGCGTGAAGCTGAACGTGCCCGCTACCCGGGTGTCGTCCAGCGCCGTGACGGTGACGGTGGCGCTTCCCCCGGCCGCACCCGCCGTCCATTGGGAGGTCCCCACCGCGTAGGTGGCGTTCAGCCCCACGGCAGTGCCCAGGGTGTGGGTGACGGGGGCCGGAGCGTCGGGAAAGGCGAAGGAGATGACGGAGCCGCCGGGGCCCGGAGCGGCAAGGCTGATGAAGCCCTGCATCCGGAGGCCCTGGAGCTGCCCGGTGGCGCTCCAGCTGCTCCCGTCCACGGAAGCACTCATGGAACCGTTCGTCGGACCGGGGCCACCTGCAGTGGCCGGGTCGGAATCGCCCCCACACGCTGCGGGGACGAAGGCCAGGAGGAGGACCAGGACAGGGAAGCGCAGCCTGCGGCGGGAATCACCGGGAGAGCCGGGCACGGGATGGACCGCTGGAGTTCCCATGGGAACCTCCTGTGGAAGGGGGGGATGGGTATCGGCCTTCCTTCCAACATGCGCACGAATCTTCGGGAACACACGAAGAAACTGTTCCGGGCCGCAAGCCGCGCCTGGAGGGGCTCCGGATCCAAATGAGGACACGGACGGATACGGACTCGTGCCGGACCCGACCTCAGCCGCCCCGGGGATCGCCCAAACCGGGACGGCTGTAGTCGCACACCCCCTCCGGATGGATCTCCTCCAGGCGCCGGATGGCCTCCTCGTCCAGCTCCACCCCCTGGTACATCCCCTCGTCCACCGCCTGGCGTACGGGCATGGTCCGGCACTTGTAGACATCGCCCGAGATGGGTCCGCCGGCCTCGATGCGGGAGGTGCTCCGGATCTCGAAGTGACGGGCACAGGCCCCCCGGGGCTCCTCGTCCATGGCCCCGTCCCAGACATCCTCTCCCGATGCGATGAGGCTCCCTTCGACCTCGAAACAGCGGGGGCTGGCCCGCTCCGGTCGGGCCTCGCCTGCCGAAAGGCTCGGGTCGGCCTCCATCGCGGACATCCATTCCTCGATGACGTCGAAAGCCTCTTCGTAGAACTCCACGAGCCAGGGGGAGCCCCCCTCCTCGTCGGTCTCGAGCCACCAGATGGTGTGGTTGTCGGCGTGGCCCTGGTTTGCCAGGAGGCGGGCCTCCACGGCAAACGACTGATGGGCGTTGTGCATGTCGAGGACGTGCTCGAGGTGATGCCGGGCCTCGATGATCGGGATCTCGCGAGGGGGCGCGCCGAGGAAGACGAGACCCGACTCGTACGCTCCCCGAATCGCGTCCAGGTCCCCCTCGGTGCGCGGGGCAGGGGTCCGGCCTTCATCGGGAGAGACGCGCATGTTGCGGGCCGACCAGGGGTCCCAGTCCAGGCGGCCCGTGAGGACCGCCACGATGTCCTCCTGGTCCGAGGGGTCGAAGAGGTCGCCTGACACACCGGCGTAGGGCGCGGCCTCGGGCACCATGTCGGCCGTGGAGACCCATCCCCCCACGCGGGCGTTCACGTCCAGGAACTGCTCCAGGGAGATGCGACCGTCGAGGAGGGCCCGGAGGCCGTACTGGACGCCCACGTTGTCCCAGGGCACCCGGGCAAACCCCGACTCCGGATCCCGCCCGTAGGCCTCTGCCACGTCATCCCAGTGCGTCTTCTCCACCTCGTCCATCTGGTCGCCCAGGAGGTGCCAGTTGCGCTCGGCACCGAACGTCGGGTTCATGGCCACGGCCGAAAGCCCGGGCCATCCTTCCAGGCACTCCGAGGAGCCGGTCTGCGCGGGCTGCCCCAGGATCTGCTGGGCCTGGGCCAGGACCTCGGCGGTGGACCCCATGTACCCCTCGATGGTGTTCAGGCCCAGGAGCCAGCGGCGGTTGTCCCAGTCCTGCCAGACGGGATCGTCTGCGGCGTCAACGTCCATGTACCGCTCAAGGAGGTTGCAGTCGCCCACGTGGATCGTCTGGGTCGACATGTCGGGGTAGGCGAGCTGCGGGATGGCCGCGTCCAGGAGGTCTGGATGCTTCTGCTGGTAGACGTACTGCTGGATCCCACCCCCGGAGCCCCCCAGCCCCACCGTGTAGCGCGGCTCGCCGAAGCGGTCCTTGAACTGGTCCTTCACGGCCTCGGCGGTGCGCCCCCCCAACAGGAGGTTGTAGTGGTCGCCGGTCCTGGTACCCGTGGAGTAGATCACCGCGTA
>REBX01000074.1 GCA_007692505.1 Gemmatimonadales bacterium
ATAGCCGCGCTGGACATCGGCACGACAAAGACGACGGCGGTCATCGCCGAGCTGGTCTCGGAGGGCCGCCGCCGTCCGGAGCTCAAGGTGCTGGGGGTTGGCCAGTCCCGCACCGGGGGGGTGCGCCGGGAGGTGGTCACCCACATCGAGGAGACCACCGAGTCCGTGAAGTCGGCGCTGGAGGAGGCGGAGCTCATGGCCGGGGTCCGGGTGGACCGGGTCTGGGCCTCCATCAGTGGCGACCACGTGGCCTCCCAGTCCTCCATGGGGGTGGTGGCCGTGGGTGGGGACGAGATCAACCACCGGGACCTGGAGCGGGTCCACGAGGTGGCCCGGGCGGTGGCCCTCCCGCCGGACCGGGAATTCCTCCACGCCATCCCCCAGGAGTACAAGGTGGACCACCAGGGCGGGATCAAGGACCCCCTGGGGATGTCCGGGACCCGCCTGGAGGCCGATGTCTGGCTCGTGACCTGCGCCGCCGCCGCCGCCACGAACCTCAGGAAGGCGGTGAACCGGGCCGGCTACCGGGTCCAGTCCCTGGTCCTGTCGCCCCTGGGCACGGCCCGGGCAGTCCTCACGGAGGACGAAAAGGAGGTAGGCGCCGCCCTGGTGGGGATCGGCGCCTCCACCACAGAGGTCTGCGCCTTCCACGAGGGGAAGATTCGGAAGATCGCCATCGTCCCCGTGGGCGGCGACGCCATCACCAACGACCTGGTCCGGGGGCTCTCCATCCCCTTCGCCGAGGCCCGCCGCACCAAGGAGAACCACGGGGTGGCCTTCACCCGCCTGGTGGACCCGCAGGAAACGGTGGAGCTCCCCTCGCCGGGACCGAACCGCCCCCGCCCGGTAGCCCGGGAGCTCATTGCCCACATCATCGAGCAGCGCCTGGACGAGATCTTCGGCCTGGTGCACCGGGAGCTGGAGGCGGACGGCGTCCTGGAGCAGATGGGGGCCGGCGTGGTCCTCACCGGGGGCACGGTGGCGCTGCAGGGGACGGTGGAGATGGCGGAGCAATGCCTGGGCCTTCCCGTCCGGGTGGGACGACCGGGAGACGGCCTGGCCGGGCTGGCGGATTCGGTGGCCCGCCCCCGCTTCTCCACCGTCACCGGCGTCTGCCTCTTCGGGGCGGACCGCTTCCACGAAACCGGTCAGGGTGCCAGCACCCTCTCCTCGAACTGGATAACCCGGATCGGCGCGTGGCTCCGGGAATTCTTCTGACCCCTCCGTACTGGACAACAGGACCCGCAAGCCCCATTATGCCGCAGCCCAACCAGGAGAACCCCATGATGATCTTCGAATTCGAGGAAGCACCGGCCCGGAACGCCCGCATGCGCGTGGTGGGGGTCGGAGGAGCCGGCGGCAATGCCGTGAACCGGATGGTGGACGAGGACCTGGAGGGTGTGGAGTTCATCTCCGCCAACACCGACGCCCAGGCCCTCAAGTCCTCCCGGGCCCAGATGACGATCCAGCTGGGCAAGAAGCTCACCCGGGGCCTGGGCGCCGGCGCCCGGCCCGAGATCGGTCGCCAGGCCATTGCCGAGTCCGAGGAAGAGGTCCGGAGGTCGCTGGAGGGTGCCGACCTGGTCTTCATCACCGCCGGCATGGGGGGCGGGACGGGCACCGGGGCCGCCCCCATCATCGGGGACATCGCCCGGGAGCTGGGGGCCCTCACCATCGGGATCGTGACCCGGCCCTTCGCCTTCGAGGGGAAGAAGCGGGCCCGCCAGGCGGACCAGGGCCTGGCCGAGCTGCGGCGCTCCGTGGACACCATGATCGTGGTGCCCAATGACCGGATCCTCTCCGTGGTGGGGAAGGGGACCTCCTTCAAGGACGCCCTCAAGAAGGCGGACGAGGTCCTCCTGAACGCCACCCAGGGGATCTCGGACCTGATCCGGGTCACCGGCGAGATCAACGTGGACTTCGCCGACGTCCGCACGGTGATGGCGTGCCGCGGCGCGGCCCTCATGAGCTCGGGCTTCGGGGAGGGCGAGCACCGGGCCCAGGAGGCGGCGCAGGAGGCCATCTCCTCGCCCCTCCTGGACGAGGTGTCCATCAAGGGCGCCCGCGGTGTCCTCATCAACGTCACCGGCGGGCTGGACCTGGCCCTGGACGAGGTGTCCGACGTGGCCTCCATCATCCAGGAGGAGGCCGGGGACGATGCCGAGGTCATCTTCGGTGCTGTCCACAACCCCGAGCTGGAGGGCAAGCTCCGTGTGACCGTCATCGCCACCGGCTTCGAGTCGGAGCAGGACGAGCAGGTCCTCCGCCCCGATTTCCGGGGGAGCCCGGGCCGCGGCACTCCGTCGTCCAGCTCCCGGCGGAGCGAGCCCCGGGAGGAGGAGGCGCAGAAGCCCCGCCTCCGCCGCCGGGCCGTGGGAGACGACGGCCCCACCGCCGATTCCCACCAGGAGGTCATGCCCTTCAACCGGCCTCCCGAGCGGAAGGTGGAGCCGTCCCAGATCGACAACCTGGACATCCCCACCTTCATCCGCAGGCAGATGGACTGAAGGCCCGGCCCCGGACCCTCGGGACCGGGGGTTGAATGGGTCCTCGGCGGAGGGCCCCGGTGAATCCGGACGGGCAGGGGGGCGGGGCAGGGTCCCGCCCCCTTTTTTCCTTCCGCGGTTTCGATATCCCGTTCGCATTGCGCTCCCGGAGCCAGCGGGTTAAATACGTCTGGATGATCGGCTCCGGACGCTTACCTGCACCCGGACCCGGACATCGGCCCGCTCCATCCCGCACCCGAATCCGGCCCAGCGCCCCATCCCACAGCCATGAAACGACTTCCCAGTCTCGCACCCCCGGCCTTCCTGGGCCTGGGCGGACTCCTCGTGCTTGGACTCGTCCTCTTCGGCACCGGCTCCGACCGGACCTACGATGCCGGCGTCCTGGAGCCCATGGCGGCGGAGGCCGCCGAGGTGGTGGAAGTGAAGGCCCTGGGCCACGGCCAGACCTTCGGCGGGGTCCTGGGTCGTGCTGCGGTCCCCCACGCGGAGCAGCAGCGGGTCCTCATGGCCTTCCAGGAGCAGCACTCCCCGGGCCGGCTCCGGGTGGGCACCGAGTTCACTTTCCGGTACCTCCGGGGCGATGACCAGGTGCGGGGCATCGACGTGGTGGTGAGCCCCGACGAGATGGTCCGCCTGGAGCGCGCGGACCTGGGCTGGCGGTCCTCCAAGCTGGAGACGCCCACCTGGACGGACACCATCGTGGTGGCAGGGCAGATCGACCGTGACCTCTGGAGTGCGGTGGTCCTGAACCCCGACCTGGAGGCCATGCCCCGGGGCGATCGGGCCCGCGTCATCGACCTCATGGACCGGGTTTTCCAGTGGCAGCTGGACTTTTCTCGCCAGATCCAGCGAGGCGACTCCTACCGCCTGGCCTTCGAACGCGAGGTCCGCCCCGATGGCACCATGAGGACGGGCAAGATTCTGGCAGCCGAGCTGGTGAACCGGGACACCCCCCTCCAGGCCATCTGGTTCGACCTCCACGGCGACGGGGAGGGCGGCTACTACGACGCCGAGGGCGAGTCCCTCCGTCGGGCCTTCCTGAAGGCGCCCCTGGAGTACCGCCGGATCTCCTCCCGCTTCAACATGAACCGGCTCCACCCCATCCACGGCGACCGCCGGCCCCACATCGGGGTGGACTACGCCGCCCCCACCGGGACCCCGGTCATGGCCACCTCCGACGGCACCGTGACCTTCCGGGGCGTGCGCGGCGGGTACGGGAACCTGGTGGAGATCCGCCACTCCCGCGGCTACCTCACCCGCTACGCCCACCTGAACGGCTTCAACTCCTCGGTTCGCCAGGGGAGCCGGGTCTCGCAGGGGCAGGTCATCGGGTACGTGGGGATGACGGGGACGGCCACCGGCCCCCACCTCCACTACGAGCTCCACCGGAACGGCAACCCCGTGGACCCGCTGGACGTGGACATCCCGTCCGGCGACCCGATCCCGTCCGAGTACATGGAGCGGTGGAAGGCGGAGCGGGACCAGCGCTTCACCCTCCTGGACGCGGCCACGCAGAACCGGCCCCTCCGGATGGCCGAGGGCGAGGGGCTCCCCGGGACGTCCGCCGACGGACGGTCCAGCCAGGACCAGTGACCGGCGGCTCACCAGGGCCTCGCCGGCTGCCATGACCCGGGACCGGATCGGGAGGGCGCTCCTCTGGGGGAGCGCCCTCTTCGTGCTTCTGGCCCTCCTCTGGAACCCGGAGGTCCCCGGTACCGACCCCGTGTCCGCCGGGGCAGAGGGGGCAGGCGCATGGGTCCTGGTGGACCCCCACCCCCTCCTGGCCCATCCCGACTCCCTGCCCCCGGGGGCGTCGGCAATGGCGTCTCGGGCGCTGCGGGATCGCCTGTCCCGGCCCGAGTTGGCAGGCGCCACCCTGGCGCTGGCCCTTCCCCGGGGGCTTCAGGTGCTGGCCCGTCCTGGCGAGGACGGCGGGGACGCACTGGAGGCTGCCCCCGTGGACCGTCCCCCCGACCCCGAGGTCACGGCCCGGATCCTCCGGGACCTGGTGGATGCCGGTGCCGACTCCATCCTCCTCCTCTCCACCTTCCGGGGCGACCCCGCCCCCCTGGACGCCGTCCTGGACTCCCTGGAGGCTCGGGCCCGGAGGGGCATGGCCGTGCCCCCCGTTCGGCTGGAGGCCCTGGGGGGCGCCCTCCGGAACGCCGGGGTGGCGGAGCTGTCCGTCCCCCGTGACCTGGCGCTGGATCGACCCTTCACCGCCGCCGTCCGGATCAGGGGAGAGGGCGGGACCCCGGCGGACTCCGTGGATGTCCGGCTCCTCCTTTCGCCAGGCGAAGGCGGCCAGGTGGAGCTGGCCCGGACCCGGATTCCCCTCCCGCCGGAGGGAGACGACGCCCTGGTGGAGCTGGATGTACCCGGGGGCTGGGCCACGGACCGGGAGGAGGTGCCCCGGGTCCTGGGGGCCGCCGTGGAGCTGGAGGGCGACGAGTGGCCCGCCGACGACCGGCAGGAAGCCCGCCTGGATGCGCTTCCCGACGGGATCCTCCTGATCTCGGTGGCGCCGGACTGGGAGCCCCGGACCCTCCTCCCCGTCCTGGAGCGGAGCACGGGGCTCCCGGCCGAGGGATGGCTCCGGACCGGGCCCCCCGGCGAGGCGGCCCGGTGGCTTCCCCTCCACGGGCCCGACGGAGCCCCTGCGGCAGGGTCCGGTGCGCCCCTCCCGGAGACCGGGGACCTGGC
>REBX01000081.1 GCA_007692505.1 Gemmatimonadales bacterium
GTGGGAGGAGGCATTGGGGAAGGGGGCGGGGGGTAGGGGGCGGGGGCAAGGGGGCGGGGGCAAGGGGAGATGGAGCACCTCGTCCACCGAGACGCGGATGCTTTGTATAATTTTTATTACGTTAAAATTATTTTTGCTAAAATGATGCGGAATGCCCCTTGAGGCAAGGAGTGGAGCCCCCGAACTTGAGGGGTCCGCTGCATCAACCCCCTCCACACCCGAGCCCAGGACCCGACCCCCATGCCCAGGACCTCTCCCCGCTTCGAGACCGTTGACGCTGCCAAGGGCTGGCGCCCCCGTCCCGGTGGAAACCGGACCCATCGCCGCCCGGACCGCCAGGACGCCACCGACATCTTTGGCCAGAACACCTTCGGGATCGCCGAGATGCAGGCCCGCCTTCCCCGGCAGCAGTTCAAGGCCCTCGTGACGACGCTGGAAGAGGGGATGGAGCTGGACGCCAGCGTGGCGGACGCCGTGGCCGTGGCCATGAAGGAGTGGGCCCTGGAGCGGGGTGCGACGCACTATACCCACTGGTTCCAGCCCCTCACCGGACTCACCGCCGAGAAGCACGACTCCTTCCTCACCCCCGGTGAGGAGGGACGGGCCATCCTGGAGTTTTCCGGCCGGGAGCTGATCCTGGGCGAGCCCGACGCCTCCTCCCTGCCCTCCGGGGGCCTGCGCACCACCTTCGAGGCCCGGGGCTACACGGCGTGGGACCCCACGTCCCCGGCCTTCATCGTGGACACGGAGGCGGGTGCGACGCTCTGCATTCCCACGGCGTACTCCTCCTGGGCCGGCGACGCCCTGGACCAGAAGATTCCCCTGCTTCGCTCCATCCACGCCCTGAACGAGCAGACGAAGCGGGCGCTGAGGGCGCTGGGAGTGGAGGCGCAGAAGGTGATCCCCACCCTGGGGGCCGAGCAGGAGTTCTTCCTGGTCGACGAGGAGTTCTATTACCGTCGCCCCGACCTCATGACGGCCAACCGCACCCTCTTCGGGGCCAAGCCGCCGAAGGGCCAGGAGATGGACGACCACTACTTCGGGTCCATCCCGGAGCGGGTGCTCGAGTTCATGCAGGACGTGGAGCAGGAGCTCTACCGGCTGGGCGTGCCGGTGAAGACCCGACACAACGAGGTGGCCCCGGGGCAGTTCGAGATGGCCCCCATGTACGAGGAGGCGAACATCGCCGCCGACCACCAGCAGCTCACCATGATCACGGTGAAGCGGGTGGCCCGGCGCTACGGCCTCGTCTGCCTCATGCACGAAAAGCCCTTTGCGGGGCTGAACGGAAGCGGGAAGCACCTGAACTGGTCTTTTTCCACGGAAGGGCAGAACCTCCTGGAGCCCGGTGAGACGCCCCACGAGAACATGCAGTTCCTCTTCTTCTGCACGGCTGTCCTCATGGGGGTGGAGCGGCACCAGGATCTCCTCCGGGCCTGCGTGGCCTACGCCGGGAACGACCACCGGCTGGGTGCCAACGAGGCCCCGCCGGCCATCATCTCCGTCTTCCTGGGCGACCAGCTCACCGACATCTTCGAGCAGATTGCGGAGTCCGGCTCGGCCCGGACCTCCAAGAAGGGGGGGATCATGGGGCTGGGTGTGAAGGTCCTGCCCGACCTCCCCAAGCACGCCGGGGACCGAAACCGGACGAGCCCGTTCGCCTTTACCGGGAACAAGTTCGAGTTCCGGGCACTGGGTTCGAGCCAGTCCATCTCCCTTCCGGCCACGGTGCTGAACACCATCGTCGCCGAAGCGGTGGACACCCTCTCCACGAAGCTCGAGGAGCGTCTGGAGGCCGGCGACGAGCTGGGCGAGGCCCTGCGGGTGGTCCTTGCCGAGACCGTGCCGGGCATCCGCCGCATCATCTTCAACGGGGATGGATACTCCGACGCCTGGGAGGAGGAGGCGGAGGGCCGCGGGCTCCTGAACCTCAAGTCGACCCTCGACGCCCTTCCCTACCTGGTGAAGGACAAGAACGCCGAGCTCTTCCAGCGCTACGGGGTGCTGTCTCGCCGGGAGCTTGAGAGTCGCTACGAGATCTCCCTGGGCCAGTACTTCCACACCCTGAACATCGAGGGCGAGGTCTCGGCGGACATGGCCGCCACCATGTACCTGCCCGCCGCCGTGCGGTGGCTGGGTGAACTCGTGACGGCGAGCACCCGGATCCGGGATGCGGGTCTCAAGTCGCAGGCCCTGGGCCGGAACGCCAAGGCCATCGCAGCGCTCACCGACGAGCTCGACGAAGCCCTTCAGCTCCTGGTGGAGCAGAACGCCGAGCTGGGAGGCGACACCGTGGCCTCCAAGGCCGTCCACATGCACGAGAACATCCTGCCGGCCATGAAGGCCGTCCGGGAGGTGGTCGACCGGCTGGAGCGGGTCCTGCCCGACGACCTGCGCCCGACCCCCACCTATCGGGACATGCTCTTCGTGAAGTAGGTCAGGAGCCGGGGGAGCTCCCGTCGGACAGGGGCTTTGACACGACGCATGCGTTCACGCCGCCCACGCCCATGGAGAGCTTCCCGACGGGACTTCCGTCGGGAAGCGGGCAGGCCTCGTCGAAGACGAAGGCCCGGTGGATCTCTCCAATTCCGGCGTTCAGTTCCGTGCGGGCCAGAGGGGTGGGGTGGAGGACACCTCGAGCCGCGCCCAGGTACTGGGCCGTCAGCTCCCACCCCCCCCCGGCGCTCATACCGTGGCCGAAGGTTCCCTTCCGGGCGGTGACGAGGACCGAAGGGTCCAGGATCCGGCGGAGGTTCTCAACCTCCATGTAGTCGCCCGGGGTGGCCGTGGCGTGGAGGTCCCAGCTGGCCATGTCGGCCGGCTTCGAGCCAGCACCTTCCAGGGCCTGGCGGATGGCAGCCTCGGGTCCTTCGGTTGAAGGGGTGATGATGTGGTCCGCATCGGAAGAGACCCCCACGGAGACGGGTTCCATCCCCAGGGGACGGAATCCCTTCTCCTCCATGAATTCCCGGTCCCCCAGTATCCAGAGGGCCGCGCCACCCGAGACATGGGTCCCACGGAGCCCGGTGAGGGGCTTGGAGACGTCTCGCCCGGCCGCCAGGACGCGAGCCGAGTAGAAGGCGCCCACGGTGAGGGGGTGGGGAGGCGGATCCGTGGCCCCCACCACCACTGCCTTCGCCTCCCCGCGGCGTATGGCATCCATCCCCAACTTGAGGCAGACCCCGAAGGTGGAGCAGGCAGCCACCGGGGCCATGGACAGGCCGGTGATCCGGCCCATCATGGACACCTGGGACGCTGGCGTGTTGGGGATGTTCCAGAGGAAGTTCGTGGAGACCCGGGTCCAGGGAGGGGACGGGACACCCCATTTCTCCAGGAGCTTCGACTTCTTGCGCTCCCGGTCCCGGATGGCCTTCAGCTTGCTGGACTCCACGTCGTCGCCCATGACGGGGAGGGCCTCGATCTCGGAGAGTTCGTCGAGGAATCGGGCCAGGTCGGTGGAACGGGGGGCCCAGTATGCATACCAGGCCACGCGGGCGTCTGCCGCGGCATCGGGGTCCTCCACCGTGGCCGGGTCCACGGGGAGCTCGGAGTGGTCGGCAGACCTCCCTTCAGGGTCCTCCTGCCAGGCCCGATAGTCCTCGTTCCGGTCCGGATGGGTCCAGAAGCGGTCCCAGTCCCGTTGGGCCTTGTGCAACTCGACGGAGGCATCGAACTGGGTAGGAAGCGCACCGAGGCCCGTCCCGATGTACACGTGGGCCGCCGTCCCCAGCTCCGTAAGGACCTCTTCCACCCCGGGATTCTGGCCCAGCGCCTGGATGAACGAGCCCACCGCATAAAGGGTGGTGAGATCCATCTTGGAGTTCAGCTGGCTGTAGCGCCGGGGAGAGAATCGGGCATCGATCCAGGGCCGATACCGCTCGAAGTCGAACTCGGGGCGCCCCACCAGGAAGGGATCAGGTCCGAAGCCGCCAAAGGGCTCGAGCCAGGTCTCCGATCCCTCGAGGTTCCTCTCGAAGGCGTCGATGTCCGGGGTCTTCGGGGCGACGACGCCCCATCCGTAGATGCCGACCTTCTTCAAGTCGTGCTCCTCATTCGGTATGGGTCTGGCTGAAAACCGCGAATATTGCCAATTCTGCGGGGGCGCCTCAAGCTTACACCTTCCGGGACACAGCGCTACCGGGGCGCCGGCCTCCGCCTCCGGCCGGAACGTGCTCCGCGCCCGGGGGTGCCTCTCTCCCGGCGCCCTACCTGACCACAACAACCCAAGATCCATCATGGAAGACGAGTCCCTGCTGGACGGAGTCATCGACAAGACCACTGAAGTCGTCACCGGATTCGGCCTGGACGCGTTGGGGGCCATTGCGGTCCTGGTCATCGGGCTCTGGATCGCCAAGCGGATCCGGATGACCCTGCGGAACCGACTCGGGGCCACCAGGGTCGACCCGACCCTCATCCCGTTCTTTGCGACGCTGGTCTATTGGGCCCTGGTGGCCGCCGTCCTCATTGCGGTGCTGGGCATCTTCGGGGTGGAGACTGCATCGTTCGTGGTGGTCCTGGGTTCGGCCGGTCTTGCAGTGGGCCTGGCGCTCCAGGGAACGCTGGCCAACTTCGCCGCCGGCGTCATGCTCCTCATCTTCCGGCCCTTCAACGTGGGCAACTGGGTGGAGGTGGCCGGCGTGGCCGGCACGGTGAAGGAGATCTCCATCGTCAACACGATCCTCCACACCGGCGACAACGTGAGGGTGGTGGTGCCCAATTCGCAGGTGTTCGGGAACACCATGAAGAACTTCTCGGCGAACGACACCCGGAGGATCGACCTGGTCATGGGCGTGTCGTACGACGACGACCTGCAGGTGGTGGAGGACACCCTCCGGCGGGTCGTTTCGGCCGACGAACGGGTGCTGGAGGACCCGCCCCTGAACATCCAGGTGGGGGAGCTGGGCGATTCCTCGGTGGACTTCATCGTCCGGCCCTGGTGCAAGGCCGAGGACTACTGGGCCCTCCGCTGGACTCTCCTGAGGAAGCTCAAGGAGGAGCTGGAGGCAGCCGGGTGCTCCATCCCCTATCCGCAGCGGGACGTGTACCTCTTCCAGCAGAACGGCGCCCCCGAGGACTCCAGCGAAGGCTGAGTCCCCGAGGACGCCGATGGGAAGATCCGGGACCCGGCGGTGCCCGGTGCGTCAGCGATACCGCTGCGTGCCGGGCACCGTCGGCCCCGTTAGGCCCGGGGCC
>REBX01000166.1 GCA_007692505.1 Gemmatimonadales bacterium
ACGGCCGGGTCCACGACTACCTCCGGATCTCGCTCACGGAGCGGTGCAACCTCCGTTGCACGTACTGCATGCCGGAGGAGGGAATCCGCCTCCGGCCGAAGGAGGAGTTCATGACGGCCGGGGAGGTGGAGACCCTGGCCCGGACCTTCGTGGAGATGGGTATCCGGAAGATCCGCCTCACCGGGGGCGAACCCCTGGTCCGACGCGACGTGGACGATGTCATGGAGCGGCTGGGAGGGCTGGGGATGGAGCTGGCCATGACGACGAACGCCGTTCTCGTGCACCGCCATGCAGACCAGATGGCGGCTGCCGGTGTGACCGCGGTCAACGTGAGCCTGGACTCGCTTCGGCCCCAGCGGTTCCTGGCCCTGACCCGACGGGATGACCACGCCCGGGTCCTGGAGAACCTGGCCCTCCTCCGGGCGCGGGGGTTCCAGGTGCGGGAGAACGTGGTCCTCATGCGGGGCCAGAACGACGACGAGGTCCCGGACTTCGTGGCCAGGACCCGGGACCCGTCCGTCCACGTCCGCTTCATCGAGTTCATGCCCTTCGGGGGGAACCGCTGGGAGGAGGAGAAGATCGTCCCCCTGGCGGAGGTCCTCCGCAGCGTGGAGGCCCGTTTCGGAACGGGGTCCATCGAGCGGGTCCCGGGCAAGGCCAGCGACACGGCCCGGACCTACCGGGTCCGGGGCCACCAGGGGACCTTCGGGGTGATCGCCTCGGTCACCACCCCCTTCTGCGACACCTGCAACCGGCTTCGCCTCACGGCAGACGGGAAGCTCAAGAACTGCCTGTTTCAGCCGGCAGAGGCGGACCTCCTGGGCCCCCTTCGCCGGGGCGAGGACGTCCGGCCCCTCATCCGGGCCTCCGTGGCCGCGAAGCACCGGGCCCGGGCCGGGCTGGTGCAGCTGGAAGACTTCCGGAGCTCCCCCTCCCACGAGGAGAACCGGGCCATGGTGGCCATCGGTGGCTGAGGCTGGCGGGGCGTCGCCCGTCCTCCACTTCGGGCTGGTGGCCGAGCGAACCGGGGTATGGGAGGAATCCCTCTCCTGGAGCGGGGCCCTCCCCCTGGCCCGGGTGCGCGCCCTCCTGGAGGAGCGGCACCCGGGGCTGTCCGGGGTCCCTTACCGCATAGCAGTGGACCAGGAGTTCGTGGACGATTCCACCCCGGTGCGGAGCGGGGCGGAGCTCGCCCTCCTCCCCCCCTTCAGCGGGGGCTGACCACCCTCTCACGGAGACGACCATGACGACACGGGCCCAGCGAACCCTCTTCGTGCCCGGTGCCATCCCGGCCCACCAGGTGGCTCGCCTCCTCACACGGCCGGGAACGAGCCCCGAAACCGGAGGGCACGCCCTCTTCCTGGGGCAGGTCCGGGCCGATCCCCACGAGGGGGGCCAGGTGGTCACCGCCATCGAATACACGGCCCACGAGGCCATGGCGGACGCCGAGATGGAGCGGATCCGGGATGAGGTCGGGGCCCGCCATGAGCTGGAGGCCCTCCACGTCCTCCACTCCCTGGGGGAGGTTGCCGTGGGGGAACTCTGCCTCCTGGTCCTGGCTTCCAGCCGCCACCGGGGTCCGGCCCGGGACGCCTGCCACGAGGCGGTGGAGGCCGTGAAGTCCCGCCTGCCCATTTTCGGCCGGGAACTCCTCTCGGGCGGTGGCGGGCACCACTGGAAGGTGAACACCCCACCTGGCTGACCCGCCCACCCGGGGGTGAGGCCGCTACGTGCGGTGGAGGCCGGTTCGGCGCCGGGGGAGGTCAGTCCGTGAGGACGTGCTCGGCGGCGGGGGGCCGGAGGTTGTAGCTGGAGGCCATGACCCGGCCGTAGGCCCCGGCCCGGGCCACCACCACCAGGTCGCCCTCCCGGGTTCGGGGGAAGAGCCGGTCGGCGCCCAGCCGGTCGCCCGTCTCGCAGATGGGGCCCACGACCTGGACCCGCTCCTCCGGGGGCTCATCGGCTCGGGTCAGGTTCGCGATCTCGTGCCAGGCCCCGTAGAGGGCGGGCCGGATGAAGGAGTTCATCCCGGTGGCAAGGCCGACCCAGGTCGTGCCCCCCTTCCGCTTCACCTGGGTGACCCGTGCGGCCAGGACCCCGGCCTCTGCCACCAGGTAGCGCCCCGGCTCGATCCAGAGGTCGAGCTCCGGCCGAACGCTCCGAATCCGGGCGAGCCCGGCATCCAGCGCCGCCAGGTCCAGGGGAGGGTCTACAGCGTGGCGCGGCACCGGGAGACCTCCCCCCACGTCCAGCACCTCCAGGTCGGGGAACTCCGTGGCCATCTCCAGGAGGAAGCGCCCCATGCGCTCCCAGTGCTCCGTCCCCCCCACCCCGCTCCCGGCGTGGACGTGGAGCCCCGTGATCCGGAGGTCCGCACCCCGGGCCCGCTCCAGGAGTTCGGGGACGTCGTCGGGGTGGATCCCGAACTTGGATCCGGGCCCCGCCGTGCTCACCTTCTCGTGGTGGCCGGCGCCCCGTCCCGGGTCGAGGCGGACCAGGACCTCTCCTCCGATGAAGAGCTCGGGCCAGGCCTCCAGGGGGTGGAGGGAATCCAGGGTGACCCGCACCCCGGCCTGGAAGCCCCGGGCCATCTCGTCCCGGGACGCGAAGTTGGGGGTGAAGAGGATCCGCCGGGGATCCAGTTCGGGACAGCTGGCCAGGACCCTCTCGATCTCCCCCGGGGACACGCATTCGAACCCGGTGTCCGCTTCGCCTCCCACCAGGCGGAGGATCTCGGGATGGGCGTTCGCCTTCATGGCGTAGAGCACCCGGTCCACCGACCCCAGGGCCCGGAGTTCGTCCAGGCGAGCCCGCACCGTGGGGAGGTGATAGACGTACGCGGCCCCCGCGGTGGACGAACGGTCCACTGCCTCCCCGATCCGCCGGGCCTCCCTCCGCCACCAGCTCCTGGAGGTGGCTCCGTCTGTCCGGGCCCGGCCCTCGAGTTCGCTCCAGGAGGGACCGAAGAGCTCCGGGCGAACGGCGTCTTCCAGGAGGAGGCGGTGGAGACTCCGGGCCAACCGCTCTCCCTGGTCCCCGTCCACCACCACCGTGAGGTTCAGGTCGCTGGCGGCCTGGCTCACCAGGTGGATCCGGTGCTCCTCGAAGGACTCCAGCGCCGGGGACATGCGGTGCAGCATGGCCCGGATCCCCTGCCCCACCAGGCTCACGGCGGCGCAGTCCCGGAGGATGGTCACCCGGCAGACCTCCGAGAGCCCGGCCTCCAGCGCCTCCAGGCGAGCCGGGTCCAGGAGGTTCGCCGAGGCATCGAGGGACACGGTGACACTGGTCTCCGAGGTGGAGACCAGGTCCACGGAGAGGCCCACCTCCTGGAAGACCCGGAAGGCGCGGGCCAGGAACCCCACCTCCTGCCACATGCCCACCGTCTCCATGGAGACCAGGACCACGTCCCGCTTCCAGGACACGGCCTTGAGCTGGGGCGGGCCGTCGGGGCCGCCTGGCTCCACCAGGGTCCCGGTGTCGTCGGGCCGGAGGGTGCTCCCGATTCGGATGGGGATGCCGGCGTCCCTCAGGGCGGGGATGCAGCGGGGATGGAGGACCCGACTTCCGGTGGTGGCGATCTCCTGGGCCTCGGCGTGCCCCAGCCGCCGGAGAAGACGGGCCGACGGGACCTTCCGGGGATCGGCCGTGAACATTCCGGGCACGTCGGTCCAGATCTCCAGGAGGTCGGCCCCCCAGCGGCCCGCCAGGCAGGCGGCCGCCGTGTCCGACCCCCCTCGCCCCAGGAGCGCGGTGGCGCCGGAGGGTGTGCTCGCCAGGAAACCCTGGGTAAGGACGATGGAGCCGTCTGCCGTGAGGTCGTCCAGGAGACGGCCCACGTGCGCGGACCGGGTGGCACTGCACTCCGCATCGAGCCAGCCCCTGGGGCCTTCGGGCTCGGACACCTGGAGGAACCGGGTGGCGTCCTCCAGCCGCACCGGGAGACCGCGGTCCAGGAGGCGCCTGCATCCGAGCCGGGTGGAGAGCCGCTCCCCGAGGGCCAGGAGGCGTGCCCGGTCCGCCGGCTGCGCCACGTGCTCCCAGCCCTCCAGCTCCTCCAGGAGGAGGTCCACCTCGGGCGCCTCGGCCCCCAGGATGTCCCGGGCCGCCTCCCGGTGGACCTGCACCACCCTGCGGCGGAGATCGTCTGCCTCCCCGTCCCTCCCACTGGCCAGGGCCCCGGCCAGGGCGTCCAGGAGGTCCGTGACCCCCGGGAGCGCCGAGTGGACCATCACGATGGCGGGGGCCCCGGGGCCGGCCATGCGGCGGCGAAGGATCGTCTCCACGGCCTCCCATGCCCGGGAATCCCGGACGCTGGTACCGCCGAACTTGAGGACGTGACGGGACGGACTGGGCATGGCGGGACTGGGACGGAGGGTGGGCGGTCGGGCTGACCTTCTCGCAGGGTCGGGCCGAAATTCTCGCAGGGCCGGTCCGGCCGGGGAAGTCGTCCGGGGAAGGACGAGGCCCGGAGACAGCCCTCGGAGACCCCTGTACGCCCGGAGCCCATGTGATTATGGTTGCACATGCCAACCATACGATGTACGCCCCCGTCCGACCCCGCCCGGGACCCCGGCCTCCTCGCCGACGCCCGCACCCTCCACAGGGCCGTCACCCGCCTGGTGCAGGTGTGGGAGTCCCGGGACCGGGACCGGATCTGCTGCCACGACGTCTCCATCCGGCAGTGCCGGGCCCTGGAGGCGGTCATGGACCTGGGTCCCCTCTCGCTGCAGGTCCTGGCGGACCACCTCCAGGTGGACAAGAGCACGGCGAGCCGCGTCGTGGCCGCCCTCACCGACAAGGGCTACCTGGCCCGCGAGAGGGACCCGTCCGACGGGCGGGCCCTCCTCCTTCGAGCCACCCCGGAGGGCGTGGCCCTCCGTCGGCGCATCGAGGACGAGGTCGTGAGCCAGGAGGCCGAACTCATCCGGGACCTCCCCGAGTCCGTCCGGAGGGCCCTTCCAGGGGTCCTGGATGGACTCGCCGCAGCTGCAGCCGCACGGGAGTCCGCATGACCCACTCCACCCCCGCCCCCTCCTCCCTCCCCGTCCTCATCGTGGGGGCCGGCCCCGTGGGGCTCGTGGCCGCAGCCCACCTGGTGGCCCGGGGCGAGACGCCCCTGGTCCTGGAAATGGGCTCCGTGGCCGGCGCCGGCGTGGCCCGCT
>REBX01000149.1 GCA_007692505.1 Gemmatimonadales bacterium
CCTACCGCATCGGGGACTCGTTCACGAACATCCTGACCCCGCTCCTCCCTTATTATCCGCTGGTCATCATCTTCGCCCAGAAGTACGAGAAGGACATCGGACTGGGCACCCTGATCTCGGCCATGCTCCCGTACTCGGTGGTGTTCGCGCTGACGGCGATCCCCCTCCTTGTGCTCTGGATCTTCTTCGGGCTCCCCATGGGCCCCGGGGCTCCTCTGGAATACATCCCCTGACGTGTCTCCCCGGCGCGTCGGCCGGGGGAAGTGTTGCGGGGTTCGGGAGGAGGAGCCTACGTTGCCCCGGTTCCCTATCGTGACACGCCTGAATGGAGTTCGATGCCATGTCCTTCGACGCCCTGCCCGTCGAGGGGCTGCGCCGGACGCTGCTCGTGGCCGCCACCTTCCTGGTGGCGGCTCCGGCCGCGCTCTCGGGGCAGACCCAGATCTTTCACGAGGAAGGATACCTCACACCGCCGGCTGAGATCGCTGCGGTGGTCGAGGCACCTCGCCACGAGAACGTCACCCTGACGAACCTGGCCCCCGGTGGCCAGGCCTTCCTGAACACCCTGGGCCGCGGAATGCCTCCCCTGGAGGACTTTGCTCGTCCCTCCGTCCGCCTGGGTGGGCTGGCCCTGGACCCGGTGGCTTCCCGCAGCCAGGGTCTGACCACTGGTGGAAGCGTGGGGATCGAGTTCATCGATCCCGACAACGGGTCGGTGACCACGGTGGACCTTCCGGCCGGGGTGCGCGTGACCGGCACCTCCTGGTCGCCGGACGGCAGCCAGCTCGCCTTCACGGCGAACTACGAGACCGAGAGCCACATCTACGTGGCCGATGTCTCGAGCGGCCAGGCCACCCGCCTGACCTCGACGCCCCTCCTGGCGACCCGGGTGAGTTCGGCCAGCTGGTCCGGCACCGGGGAGCACATCTTCGCGGTGGTGCAGCCCCAGGACTACGGCACAGCGCCGCCCCTCCCTGTGGCTCCCACCACGCCCATGATCCGGGTGACGTCGGAGGACGAGAACCGCCTTCGCACTTACCCGAGCCTCCTGGCCGACCCCCACGAGAAGGACCAGCTCGAGTACTACACCACGGGCCAGCTCGTCCGAATCTCGGTTGCGGATGGCTCCATGGAGCCCATCGGCGAGCCGGCCATGTTCGAGTCCGTAGGCGTGTCGCCCCTGGGCGACTTCCTGCGGGTGCGGACCACCCAGCGGCCCTTCTCCTACATCGTGCCGGTCTCCCAGTTCGGCGACGTCGAGGAGATCTGGGACCTGGATGGCCAGTCCGTTCTGGAGATCGCGTCCCGGGACGTCCGAAAGGGCGTCCAGGGCGGTGGGAACAACGACGATGACGAGCCCGCCCGTCGCTCCCTGACCTGGCGTCCCGACGGCCAGGGCCTGTCCTACCTGCAGCGGGATCCCGAGGCCGAGGGCAACAATAACAGCCGGCCCGATCGGGTCATGCAGTGGCTGCCCCCCTTCGGTGACGACGACCACGAGGTGGTCTTCGAGGCCAGTTTCGAGATCCGGTCCGTCCAGTACTCCGAGGACATGGAGTGGATCTTCATCACCCGTCGTCAGGGTGGCACGGACCGGATGTATGCGGTTCGTCTCGACGACCCCGAAACCAGGTACACGATCTGGGAGTGGGAGCGTTCCGAATTCCACGAGAACCCGGGGAGCCTCATGACCCGGTCCAACGACCTGGGTCGGAGCGTCGTCCGGTTCGCTACCGATGGGAGCCACGTCTACCTGTCGGGCACGCAGTACTTCGAGGATCCCATGGAGGAGGCACCTCGTCCCTTCGTGGACCGGGTGGAGATCCAGTCCGGCGAGACCGAGCGCATCTGGCAGTCCGCCGAGGACATGTTCGAGCGGGTCACGGCCATCTTCGATGACGACATCGAGGAGGTCATGCTCCTGAGGGAGAACCGCACCACGGTGCCCGACTCCTGGAGGTTCAATCGTGTCTCCGGAGACCTCCGCCAGATGACGGAGAACGTGGACTTCAGCCCCGAGATCACCAACGCCCGGAGAGAGCGGGTCATGGTCCCCCGCCATGACGGGGTGGAGATCAAGGTCGATGTGACCCTTCCCCACGACTGGGACGGCCAGACCCCGCTCCCCGCCATGTTCTGGCACTATCCCCGGGAGTACGGAAGCGCCCAGGCGTACGAGAACACCCTTCGGACATACAACAAGAACAGTTTCCCGTCGGTGGGCACCCGCTCCATGGAGATCCTGACCCTGATGGGGTATGCGGTGGTGCAGCCGGACCACCCGACCATCGGGGACTCCAACCGGATCAACGACAACTACCTCATCGACCTCCGGTCGAACCATCTGGCCGTCATCGATGAACTCTCTGAGCGGGGCTGGATCGATCGGAGACGCCTGGGCCTGGGAGGGCACTCCTACGGCGGCTTCGGGACGATCAACGCCATGGTCCACACGCCCTACTTCCGGGCAGGGATCGCAGGCGCGCCCAACTCGAATCGCCAGCTCACCCCCATCGGCTTCCAGTCGGAGCGGAGGACGCTCTGGGAGGCCCGGGAGACCTACGGAAACATGTCTCCCTTCATGTTTGCCGACCAGCTCACCGGTGCCCTCCTCATCTACCACGGTGAGGACGACCAGAACGTGGGGACGTTCCCGGACAACTCCTGGCGCCTGATCCATGCCCTGAACGGGCTGGGGAAGACGGCAGCCCTGTACATGTACCCCTTCGAGGGACACGGGCAGGTCACCCGGGAGACGATCCTGGACATGTGGACCCGCTGGGTAGCCTGGTTGGACCACTACGTGAAGAACGCGGACCCCTCCGAGCCCGTGGCACCGGTGGCTCCCATGGCCGACCAGGACGTGGAGGACGGGGAGGGCGCTCGCTGACGCGGGATGTCCTGCGCCGGCACCTGTTTCCCTGACGGATCAAGGGGGAGCCGGGCCGGATGCAACACAAGCTTCGGGGGCGGTGCGACCGGGTCTGGTCGCGCCGCCCCCGTTGTGCATGGCTCGGGTCGTGGGCCACCCGGTCAGGGTGAGGAGTTGGCCCCCGCCGGTACCCTCAGGATGGGCCAGTCGCCCCGGGTCTCCCAATGGGAGAACTCCGGGTACCGGAGGAGTCCGTGCATGGACTCGGGCTCCAGGAGGGTGGCCACCAGGAGGCCTGCGGGTTGACGAGAGGACACGAAGTACTCGCCCCCCACCGCAGTGAAGGTGGCTGCCTCCACCTCCACGTCGGGGATCTCCACCACGCTCTCGAAGTCGAAGGTGCGGCTTCCTGCAAGGTGGAGGCGCTCTGCAGCCACCTCCCGGCCGGCTGGAAGCACCTCCAGCTCCACCCGGTGGCCCTCCAGGATGTCCAGCAGGGCCTGGTCCACGTCGGCGGGGAGGATCCAGCCTGCCGGCATGGGGATGACCCGCTCCGCATCGATGCGGGGATACCACCCCTCGATACGGGCCGTGATGGTGTCCCCTCCGGTCCAGTTCCCGTTCTCCTCAAGCGCTTCCTCCACGGGGACCTCCAGGGGCCCGTCGCCCCGCTCCCGGGCCATGGTGGGGACGAACTCCTCCACCCGACCCTCGACCAGGTCGGCCCGGGCCTCTCGGACGGTGGCCCGGATCTCGTCCCGGTTCTCCGCCGACCACCTCACCAGCGCCTCCAGGGTGGTCCGCTGCACCTCTGCCCGCCGCTCGATGTCGGTGGCCGGGGGCTCGCTCCGCTTCCCCTCGAAGATGAAGGAGACCGTCTGCATCCCGGCGAGTCCCTGGCGACCGTCGTTCATGTTCGTGGTGGACCAGCGAAGCCGGTCCGGCGTGCCCACCAGGTAGTTGTGCCAGGTGTGCCCCTCCGCCTCCAGGTGCCGCCCGGCCTCGGGGAGGAACCCTTCCTGGGCGAGGGCCCGGATCCGGGGGTCCACGTTCAGGTTCGTGGGCAGCCCGATCTGCATGTCGAAGAGCGGGAGCCAGCCCCGCTCCAGCCATGCGCCGCTCATGGGGCTGTACTCGTGGATGTCCACCGACACCTCGGGCGTCCAGCGATGGAAGAGCTCCCACATGAACTCGGCCTCGCGGCCGTTCCGGACGAGCCAGCTCCGGTTGAGGTCGACCCCCTCGGCGTTCTGGCGGCGGTGCACGTCGCCCCCATCGGGATTCACCTGCGGCACCAGCAGGAGGTCCACGCCCTCCAGGAGGGTGTCGTGGTCCCCCCGGGCAGCCTCCAGCGCGAAGGCCAGCGCCCCCTCCTTCCCGGAGGGCTCGTTCCCGTGCTGCTGGGCGAAGGCGAACACCAGGACCCGCTCCTCTCGGTGGGCCCCGAAGGCATCCAGGGAGATTCGCATGGCCACTACCGGACGGCCCTCCACCGAGACCCCCAGGGTATCCAGCTCCACCCGCGGACTCCCCAGGGCCAGCGCCTCCGAGAAGGAGAGGACGTCATCGGCCATGGTGAGCTCGGCGTGGCCCACGTCCTCCAGCGGGGTCTGCTCGGGCAGGGAAGGGGATTCGGCGCACCCCGCCAGGAGGGCCGGGAGGACCAGGGCGAGGAGGGGGATTCGGGTCAGGATCATGGGACCTCGGGGAAGGGTTCGGGAATGGGAGTCAGGGGTTTGGGTCGGCCATCCTGCGCTGCAGGGTCCGGATCGCGTTCGCCAACTCCGCCTGGCGTTTCAGGAGCTGACCCCTCAGGTCGCCGCGCCCCTTGAGGAAGAGGAAGCGTCGGAGCTCGGACGTGGCCACCCCCCAGCGCTCCTTCAGTCGCAGGGTGAGGAGGCCCAGGGGGGGCAGCACCAGGAGGAGGGCGGCCGAGGTCTGCCAGTCCCGCATCCAACCCGCCAGGAGGACGATGAGGAAAATCCACCCCCCGTAGGCCACGGCTCCTCCCAGGACCCAGTAGGTGGCCTGCTGGTCGGGGCGGAGCCGGAAGCGGGGCTCGGAGCGGGAGATGAGTAGGTACGGGAGGATGAAGATGGCCACGCCCACTGCAGCCAGCGGGGCCGCCAGTCCGAAGAAGAGGAGGTTCACCAGGATCCAGCGCACGGCCACCAGGTTCCGGGGTGTACGGTGGAGATCCCGGGGGCTCAGGCCCGTGAGCTCCAGGGTTCGCCCGTGGGCCCGGAGACCCTCCTCCAGTCGGGCCGCCTCCTCGGGGGCCTGCCTGCGGGCCTGCTCCACAGCCCGGGCCGTCCGCCGCATCCGGGCGAGCCAGCGTACCGGGTTGACCGATGAGCGGGAGCGTCCATGTTCGGCGTCGTGGACGGCCTCTGCGGTCTCGATGAGGGGCAGGTCCTCCCAGTCCTCCAGGCTCACCGTGACCCGGTCCAGTCCGGCGTGGATCCTCCGGGTGAGTTCGCGCACCGTGGCCGGGTCATCGGGCTCGTTGGCACGGGCCAGGTCGGACCACTTCACGGGCTTCCCCACCACCAGGAGCGCCTGGGAGCGGAATTTCTCCTTCCCACCCCTGTACGTGATCCCCACCGGGATGATGGGGAAGGACCGCCCCATGAACCGGGTGGCCGCCAGGGCGATGCGGGCGGCCCCGGTCTTGATGGGGACCAGAGCGGGCTGAGAGTGGGACTCGCCCTCGGGGAAGATGCCCACACAGGCCCCTTCGTCGAGTGCCTCCCAGACCGCCTGGAAGCTGCTCCGGTTCCGCCCCATCTGGTCCGGGGTGTCGGAGGCGCGCCAGACCGGGATGGAGCCGCTCCCCCGGATGAGCCATCCCAGCGTCCGGGCCCCGAAGAGACCGGCCCGGGCCATGAACCGCATAGGCCGCCCGGCGGCCTCCACCACGAGGGCGGGGTCCAGGAGTGAGTTGGGGTGGTTGGCCACCAGGAGGACCGGGCCCTCCCGGGGGACCCGGCCCCCCACCGTCGTGATGCGGTAGAACGTCCGCGCCACGAAGACGAGGAGCCGGGTCAGGCGGCGGTGCCACCACCCGGTGTTGCCGTCGGCCGGCCGGGATCGGGTTATCGGTCCTCCTCGTCCTCGTCCTGGTCGGCCCGCAGGTGGCCGTGGTGAAGGAGGGCGTTGAACACGAAGGCGTAGGAGCCCAGGGTGTTCCCCCGCCAGAAGGGGTTGAACGAGAACATGATGATGTGTCCGTCGCCCACCCTGGACTCGACGAGGGCCGGGGAGCTCACCAGCTGGCGTCCGTTCACCAGGCCACCGGAATACAGGAGCTGCATGGGGTCCTCGTGGAATCGGACCAGGGTTCGGGAGGCTGGCGTTGCACCGCCCCAGCTCCCGCCGCCGCCGCCTCCTCCGATTTCCTCCTGCCGCTCCCGGTAGGCCTGCATGCTGGCCTGCCCCCAGTCCCGGCCGTGTCCCTGCACGACGTCGTCCTCGTCGATGCCCCCCCGACTGGAACGCCGCGTGGTGGTGCTCCCGTCGGGCTCGCTGGCCACCTGGGTGCCGGGGCGAGGGCGCCCATCGTTGAGGATGGGGCTCTGGCCCTGGCTGAAGTACACCGCGATCTCCTCGCCGAAGCCCCACACCAGCGGGCTCTCGGTCTCGGGGATCCGTGCACGGAAGACCCCTCCCGGGGCCCACAGGTCCGACGCCTGTCGCTCGCTGACCCCGGGGGCAAGGCCGAAGTGGAGGGGGAGGCGGCTGGAGTTGGTGAGGGTGATGAGGGTGCCGCCGCCCTCCACGAAGCGCTGGAGGTTCAGCACGCCCTCGAGCCCGAGCCCGCCCCGGATGTCCGGAGAGGAGGCCTGGCGACCGATGTTCGGCGTGACGTCGGTGGCCTCCCAGGGGATGGGCTGGCTGCCGCCCAGCCCGTCCACGATCTGGAGGGCGCTGTTCACGGAGGGACCGAAGAGGATCACGTCCCACCGATCCAGGAGATCCGGGGTGTCCCGGACCTCGTGGACGGAGATGTAGTCGTACGGGACCCCGAACTCGTCCAGGCCGATGCGGAGCCAGCCCTCGTTCTGGGTGGTCTGCCAGGTGTGCATGACGGCGATGCGGGGAAGGGCCACCTCGTGGGTGGGTACGGAGGGCGCATCGGAAAGGGCCACCGCCTCGAAGCCGTATTCCTGCCCGGCCTCCTCGAGCATTCCCCCCAGGTCGGCGGGGTTCTCGTCGCTCCGGAGGATGAAGCTTCCCGGACCGAAGGTGCGATTCCCGGCCTCGAAGGACTCCCGGGCTGCATGGAGGACCAGGTCCTCGTGGGCGAAGCGGAAGCGGGTGAGGTCGTTGTCGGCGGCGTAGTGGATCGCCCAGGCCACCGTCGTGCCCCTGTCGGCCTCCACGGCCCCACCGGCCACCCGGACCGGTCCCTCTTCCAGGGTCATGCCCACGTCCAGCAGGGCCACGTCGTCCACCCGGACAGTCTCGGTGTCGAAGAGGGCTCCGAAGGTCCAGCCCACGTCGTCGTAGGGGCGGGGGTCGTCGGGGGAGTAGAACTGCCGGTCGAGGAGCATGTCGGCGCCTCGGCTGAACGGCTGGTCCATGCGCACCACGTAGCTGCCCGCCGGATAGGTACGGTCGTCCAGGGTGACGGCCTCGTCCGTCCGGTGGACCTCGAAGCCGTGGGTCTGGAGGAGCCGGAGGAGGCGGGCCTGCTGACCCGGGCGCCGGTCGTCGGCAGGGAGTACATATCCTGCAGGTCCCTCGGTGCGGGCCTTGGCCACCGCCCGCTGGCTCCGGGTCCAGAAGCTCTCCAGGTACTCCTCCCGGTTGAGCGCCACCTCGTTCAGGGCCACCAGGAGGCCGCTCTGCTGCAGGTTCACGTTGTTCCGGATGGACCAGACCACCTCCCGCAACGGGGTGTTGGGCCGGTCCCAGGTCCGGTTCTGGTTCGTCCGGAGGACGTAGTCCGCCGCGTTTCTGGCCGCCTGCGTCTCGTAGAACCGGCCGATGGAGTTGTGGAGGTGGGCCACCCAGAACATGTAGTTCGGGGTCCATCCGTCGTAGAAGTCGTGGGTGTACACACCGGGCACGCCCCACCCGGTGAGGGTGCGGACCTCATGGTGGGCCAGTCGGTTCCACTCCGAGATCGTCATGGGGTCCAGCCAGGCGTTGTAGGGACCCCGACCAGTGGAGGTGTACAGGTATGAGGCGGACTCGTGGAGGTCGTGGACCACCAGGGGCATGTACTCCAGGTAGGTCCCGGTGATGGCCCTGGAAAGGTTCAGGGTCAGGGCCATCCCGTCCCGGTTGTTGGAGTGGTAGACGTACTGTCCCCAGAAGACGGTGCGGGAAGGGTTCGTCCCGTCGGGATTCCGCCGGGGCGCCATGTGGACGTCCACCACCTTGTTTCGGCCGTCGGGCTCCACCACGGGGGTGATCATGACGATGAGGTTTTCCCGGATGTCCCGGATGAACTGGCCCTCGTCCACCGCCAGGCGGTAGATGAGCTCCATGAGCATCTCGGGGGACCCGGTCTCGGAGGAGTGGATGGCCCCGGTGGCCCAGTAGAGGGGCTTCACCTCGGAGATGATGCGGGCGGCCTCCTCCTCCGAGACGCCCCGGGGGTCCGAGAGCCGCTGCATGAGCGCCTTGTGCTCGTCCAGGCTCTCCAGGGTGGCCTCGTCGGAGGCCAGGAAGAGGAGGATGTCCCGCCCCTCCTCCGACACCCCGATGCGGGTCCAGGTGACCCGGGGGGAGGCCTCGGCCACGGCCTTCATGTAGTCGTGGACGTCCTCGGCGTAGGTGAGGCTGTCCCGGGTACCGGCGATGTACCCCAGGTGCTCCAGGGGGGTGGGCACCACGTCGCTGGCCGGCAGGTGGTCCACCAGCGGGGTCAGGAAGAATTCCTCCGTGGTGAATTCGCGAATGAGTTCGGTGTACCGCTCGTCTATGGCCTGCTGGGCGGATGACTGGGACGGGACGAGGATGGCCGCCAGGGCCAGGGCGCAGAGGAAGCGCGCGGGTCCAGAGGATCGCATGGCACCACTCCGAAGAGATCGACTGACTGGGAAACCGTCAGTCTGCGACTCCGGCCCCTCCCCTGTCAATTCGGTCCCCGCCCGAGACCGGTGGAGCGAAGCCCGTTTCTCAGCCCTCGCCCAGAAGGGCCCGAATGGCCGCAGGCAGGGCCAGGGCCTCGGGGTCCACCTCGCCCCACTCCACCGACTCGATGGTCATGACCTGCTCGATCCCCATGGTGGACTGGACCAGTCGAGTGGGGAGGAGCCGTCCGTCGAAGTCCTGGTAGTCACCGTAGAGGGTAAGGGCGTTCACCTCGCCCATGGCGGTGACCTGCCCGGCCTCGGAGGCCACCAGGAGTCCGCTCTCCACCGAGTAGCAGTCCATGGTCTCGCGGCCGGATTCCCACACCAGGCGCACCTTCCAGCAGGCCTCTCCGCCGTACTCCGCCGCCTCGATGGTCTCCCGCTCCGGGACCACGGACCGGTCCCGCACCTGCGCTGCGGCCAGGGTCTGCTCGCGGGTCTGCACCAGCTCGTCTCCCTCCATGAGGGACGGGCCGGTGAGCTCGTTCATTGACCACCCCACCTCGCCATCGAAACCGGTCCGGGTCTGACCCATTCCAGCCAGGTCCATGGTCATGGCCATCCGGTCCGGGGGGGACTGGAGGAGGACGAAGCTCCCCTCGAGCCCCATGGCGGGAAGGGAGATGTTCCCCGTGGTGCGCGACGGCTCGGTGGTGTGTGCCTCGGCACCCCCGATGAGCTCCACGTGCCGGGAAATGAGTTCGTCGGCGTCGGGGAGGTCCTGAGCCTGGAGCCCCGCGATGGGCAGGAGGGTCAGGAGGAGCACCGGGAGGAGGGCGGTGCCGATTCGGAGTTTCATGGTTCGTTGTCCGTGGAGTCGGGGGAGGTCTGTGGATGGGTGGCCAGCCAGTTCAGCGCCGCGTCCAGGGCCGGATCCCGTCCGGAGAGGAGGTCCCCGCGGTTCCATGACGCCAGGACGTCAGGTTCTACTCCGCGCCCCTCGAACCGGATCCCCCCGGGTCCGCGGTAGTCCGCCACGGCGTGCATGATTCGGTCCCCGTTTGGGAGTGTGGAGATCACGGCAGGGAGGGCCTGGCCGGCCGTGGGCTCGCCGAAGACACGAGCCCGCCCCAGACCCTGGAGACCGCCGGCGAAGATCTCGGAGGTGCTGGCCGAGAGCCCGTCCACCAGGATGGCCATGGGCCCGGAGAAGGGGCTCACCCGGCGTCCGTCCGTGGAGATCCTCCTGGGGTTCGTGACGAAGCGGAGGACACCGTCGCGGGTCCGCATTTCACCCAGGGCCTCCCCGTCGTCCAGGAAGTGGCCCCCGACGCCCATGGCCAGTGCCGCCACCCCTCCCGGGTTGCCCCGGAGGTCCAGGACGATGCCGTCCAGCTCCCGGAATCGGTCCACGGCCTCGGCCACCGGGGCGGCCACCACGGGGAACCAGGCCGACATGCCCAGGACCCCCACCTGCAGCCCATCGGGGCTGTCGGGGCCGGGAGGGGTGCGGACGACGGAGTCCGTCACCCACACCTGCAGGGGACCCAGGTGGCCGAACTGGACCCGCTCGCCTGCCGGGGCGCCCCGGGTGGGGGCCAACTCCACCGGTTCGTCCTCTCCGTCGAGGAGCCGGAGGGGGAGGGCCTCGCCCTCGGGTCCGCGGAGCCGTGCCATGGCCCGGGTGGAGGCGTGGAGGGCCAGGAGGGCCGGGTCGGCATCTCCCAGGGGGCCGTGAAGGGCATCCAGGATCTCGGACAGGGCCTCACCGTCCACATGGGTCAGGACCCAGCCGGGCCGGATCCCCTCCTCCCCGGCCTTGCTGCCGGCCCGCACCCGGGTGACCACGAACCGCCCGTCCACCAGCCGGAGCTCCAGCCCCGGGTCCGCCTCGCCCACGGGGCCGTCCTCTCGCTCCAGCGCCTCGGCGGCGTCCCCCGGGAGGAGGACGAAGTGGGACTCGCCCATTCGGCCCAGGAGGGCCCGGATCACCGCCCGGAGTTCGTCGGCGGTCTCGGCCTCGGCGGCCCGGGGCCGGAGCTCGGTCCGGACGCCGTCCCAGTCCAGCCCGGTCATCTCCGGGTCCCACCAGGTCTCGGCGATGCGGCTCCAGGCCATGTCGAAGGTCTCCAGGGCCAGCTCCCGGTCCACCGCCTCCGGTGCCGGCGTCTGGGCGAGGGCCTCCCCCGAGGCGGGCGGGGTGGCCAGGAGGACCAGGATCCCGGCGCCTGCCACCAGCCATTGCCGGAGGAGGGAGGGAAGGGGGGACGGTGTGGGCATGGGGGGACCGCCGGGGAGAGGAGATGGTGGGGGTGGCCCGGGAACCGGTTCTGGAGGTAGGATACCCCTCGACCTTCGAAAGATCACGGGGGCCGCCGGGGGAGGCACGGACCGGCTGTCCCGGACGTCCTTCCCACCCCATCCCCGCTCATGAGCCCCAACCCCGGATCGCCCGGTTCCCCGTCCCGTCGGCGGCCGGAGGACCCTACCGACGAGGAGCTGGACGCCTTCATCCGGACCCGGCTCCAGCTGGCGGGAATCGATCTCTCGGTCCTCCCCGAGGAGGACCCCGATGCGCCGGCGGATCAGGTCCGGATCCGGGCGTCCGTGCGACGGTTCCTCCGGGGCACGGTGCAGTCGCTCTCCCGGTGGGAACTGGATCCGGGGCTCTGGCCCCCGGCCCTCTACCCCTCGCGGATGATGGTGGCCCCCCCGGGGGAGGACGGGCTCCATGGGGACGACCATGGCTGAGGGGGAGCGTCCTCCGCAGGACGCCGCCATCGACCGTCGCAGCTTCGTGACCCGCATGGGCGTGATCACCGCCGCTGCCATGGCCGGGGTTCCCCTGGAGGGTCGAGCGCTCCCGCCGGTGGAGCTCCTGCCGGCCTCGGGCGGCGCCGGGGCGTCCTCCTCCTCCTCTTCCCATGCGGACCCGGGGAGAGCGGAGCTGGACGGGGCGTTTCCCACCCACCCGGCGGACCTGAAGATCTGGCAGGCGCGGAGGCTCTTCGCCCGGGGGGAGCTGGGGGCCATGGAGCTCCTGGAGGCCTGCCTGGAGCGGCTGGATGCCCGGGACCCGGTGTATCGGGCGTTCAATGCGGTGCCCCGGGGGCAGGCCATGGAGGTGGCACGGGCCCTGGACGAGGAGACCCGGTCCCTGGGGCCCGGACGGGGGCTCCTGGCAGGGATCCCCCTGGTCGTGAAGGACAACCTGTGGACGGCAGGGGTGCTCACCACGGCCAACTCCCGGATCTTCCAGGGGTTCGTCCCGGCGGAGGACGCCACGGCCTGGGCGCGGCTCCGGGTCGGTGGGGCCATCCTCCTGGGGAAGACGCAGATGGGGCCCCTGGCCACGACCCGGGCCATGACGCCCGACGGCGAGGTCACCACGGTGAACGCGTGGGCCCCCGACGACCCTCGGGTGAGCCCCGGTGGCTCCTCGTCGGGGACGGCCACGGCGGTGGCGGGAGGAGTGGCGCCAGCGGGGCTGGGGACCCAGACGGGGGGCTCCGTCACCGTGCCCTCGCTGGCCCAGGGGCTGACGGGGATCAAGCCCACCCTGGGGCGGGTGTCCCTCCGGGGGGTGATCCCCCTGACCTATTCCCGGGACCACGTGGGACCCATGGCCCGGGACGCCCGGGACGCCGCCCTCCTCCTCCAGGTCATGGCCGGGGCGGATCCTGCGGATCCCCGGACGGCGGGCCTGCCCCCGGTACCGGACTACCGGACGGCGGTGGAGCCGGTGGAGGGAGGACGGGGCCCCATTCCTCGATGGAGCACCCGCCTGGGGGTGCCGGAGGGATGGGTGGAGGTGGATGGGGATCGGGGACGCCTTCGCCGGGACTTCCTGAACGAGATGGAGGCCGCCGGTGTGCGACTGGTGGACGTGCACCCCTCGGAGGAGTGGCGGGAGCTGGGGTCGGGGATGTTCAACGCGGTGCGGCTCCCCGAGCGCACCGAGCCTTTCCTGGAGCACCTCCGGGACGACGTGCGCCTCTTCGGGGTGAGCCTGGGGTCGTGGATCCAGGGCCTCTTCCTGTCGGGAGACGAGTACCTGAAGGGCCAGCGGGCCAGGCTGGGGCTCCTCCGGCTCACCCTGGAGGAGATCTTCCGGGACTGCGACGTGGTCCTGCAGCCCAGCCACCTCCCCTTCGACATGATCGGGCTCCCCCTCCTGGCCATGCCCATCGGGATGCGGGAGGTGGGGGGACGGGAGCGGCCCGATGGGGTGTTGCTGGGGGGGCCACCCCTGGGGGAGGAGCGGCTCCTGGCGCTGGCCGGGGCCTGGCAGGCCCGCACCGAGCACCACCTGGCCCGCCCCGAGGCACCGGACGCCGAGCTGGTGGAGACGGCCCGCAGGGGGGGCGCCGAGAAGCTCCGCCATGACGTGACGTGGGTCACGGAGCACGCCCAGTGACCCTTTTCGAGGCCGTGGTCCTGGGGGTCATCCAGGGGGTGTTCATGTTCTTCCCGGTGAGCTCCACCAGCCACCTGGTCCTGGCCCAGCACTGGATGATCGCCCGGGGCTCGGAGATGCCGGCCCCCGAGTCGGCAGAGATGATCTTCTTCGACCTGGTGGTCCACGTGGGGACCCTGGTCTCCATGGCGGTGGTCTTCCGGAAGCCCCTGACCCACTTCCTGACGAGCCTCCTGGCCGGCCTGCCCTCGGGCTGGCGGGCGCCGGGGCCCGAGGGGGACCGGCAGAGGCTGAGCTTCAAGCTGGCCCTCCTGGGGGTCCTGGCAGTGGGGCTTACGGGGGCCATCGGGTTCCCCCTGAAGGGGCTCTTCGAGGAGGTCTTCGCCCGGCCCCAGTTCATTGCGGGGACCCTGACCCTCACCGGTATCCTCCTCTGGTGGACCGATGTCCTACCTCGGCGGACGCGGGGGCTCCGGAAGATCGGGCCCGGGACGGCGGCGGCAGTGGGGATCGGGCAGGCGCTGGCCCTCCTGCCGGGGCTGAGCCGGTCGGGGACGACCATCGCCTTCGGGCTCTTTGCCGGGATGAAGCGGAAGTGGGCGGCCCAGTTCTCCTTCTTCATCGCGTTCCCCACGATCCTGGGGGCCACCTTCCTGCAGGGGCTGGAGCTCATGCAGCTGGAGGGGGCGGCGCAGGTGGGCCTCCTCCCCCTGGCCACCGGGTTCGTGGTGGCCGCCGTTGTGGGGATCGGGGCGCTCAAGGTGGTGCTCCACCTCCTCTACCGGGCCCGGTTCCGCTTCTTCTCGTGGTACGTGTGGGCCCTGGCCGCCTTCATCCTGGTGGGCATGAACCGGGGCTGGCTCACCGGGGTGGGCTGGGGGGGCTGAGGCCGGAGGGGTCTCCCTGCTCCGGCTGGCTGCCCCAGCCAGCCTGCTCTCGCAGGTCTATTCCGTCTGGCCCAGGTGGATGAGGGCGTCGCCCCGGTTCACCACGGGCTTCCGGGTGCAACCCACCACCACGGCACTTCGCCGGGCCCGGACGGGCACCCGCATGTCGCCGAAGGCATCCCGGATCACCCCCAGCTGACGTCCTCTCTCCACCGGTTCGCCGGGCTCCACGTCGAGGCGGAAGAGGCCCGCCCGGCTGGCCCGGACCCACTGGGTGGTCCGGCAGACCAGGGGCTCCTGTTCCGGGGGGGACGGAGAGGCTGTGCGCATTCCCAGGGCGGCCAGGACCCGGAGGACGCCCCGGGTTCCGGCCTCGATGACCCGACGGTCGAAGCGCCGGGCCTCCCCGCCCTCGAAGACCAGGACCCGGGCGCCCCGCTGGGTGGCGGCGGCGCGGAGGGAGCCGTCCCGCACCGCGGCATGGATGAGGAGGGGCGCGCCGAAGGCCCGGGCCAGCTCCGCCGTCCCGGGATCATCCAGGTTCGCCCGGACCTGGGGGGCATTCGTGCGGTCGTCGGAACCGGTGTGCAGGTCGATTCCCAGGTCGCATCCGTTCACCACCTCCTCCAGGAAGAGGTGGGCCAGCCTGGAGGCCAGGGATCCCCGAGGTGATCCGGGGAAGGACCGGTTCAGGTCCCGGCGGTCCGGGAGGTACCGGGATTCCGCCATGAACCCCAGGAGGTTCACGATGGGAACGGCCACCACCGATCCCCGGAGGTGGCGGGCCTGGAGCTCGGAGGTCACCTGCCGGATGACCTCGATGCCGTTCAGCTCGTCGCCATGGATGGCGCCGGAGAGCCAGACCTTCGGCCCCGCGTGCGCTCCGTGGACCACCTCCACCGGGATGGGCAGGGCCGTGCCCGTGGCGAGCTTGTGGGCCGGCAGTTCCACCCGGCGACGGGTCCCGGGGGCCACCTCCGTTCCACCGATGCGGAGGGGGTCGGGCATGCTCACGGGGTCGGGGCGTCCCGCTGGGCCAGACGCTCCTCCAGTCGGGCAATGGCACGGTCGGCCACGTCCACGCCGGTGGCCTTCTCGATGCCTTCGAGCCCCGGCGACGAGTTCACCTCCAGGACCACGGGTCCCCGGTTTGCCCGGAGGAGGTCCACTCCCGCCATGTCCAGCCGCATGGCCCGGGCGGCCAGGATGGCCGTCTCCTGCTCCTCCTCGGTGAGCTCCACCGCGCTGGCCGTCCCTCCCTGGTGCAGGTTCGACCGGAATTCGCCGGAGGGGGCCGTGCGGCGCATGGCCGCCACCACCTCCCCCCCGATGACGATGGCCCGGAGGTCCTCCCCTCCGGCCTCGGCGATGAATTCCTGTACCAGGATGTTGGCGTCCAGCTGACGGAACGCCCCCACCACGGACTCGGCGGCCTTGTGGGTCTCGGCCAGGACCACGCCCAGTCCCTGGGTGCCTTCCAGGAGCTTGACCACCAGGGGAGCGCCCCCCACCCCGCTGATGACTCCGCGGATGTGCCGGGCATCGTGGGCGAAGGTGGTCACCGGGAGGCCCACGCCGGAGCGGCTCAGGACCTGGATGGAACGGAGCTTGTCCCGGGAGCGGGTGATGGCCTCCGACTCGTTCAGAGCCACCACGCCCATCATCTCGAACTGCCGGACCAGGGCTGTGCCGTAGAAGGTGTAGGAAGCCCCGATGCGGGGGATCACCGCATCGAAGGAGATGGATTCCGCCCGGGCGTTCCGGTCCGAGACCAGGTCCTGGTAGACCACGGTGGGGTTGTCCCGACTGATCACCATGTAGGCGCGGAGGTAGTTCACCACCCGCACGTCGTGGCCCCGGGCCTCGGCGGCCTCCATGAGCCGGCGGGTGGAGTAGAGGGAGGCCTTTCGGGAGAGGATTCCGATGTTCACGGGACAGGTGCTCTGGGATCGGGAGGGGACGAGGGCTCGGACTGGAGCCAGGAGCGGGCCGGGTCCACCAGGAAGCGGTCCCGAAGGGCCGTGCGGCCCAGGAGCATCCGGAACCGCATCCGGTCGCGGCGGGTGAGGGTCACCTCCGCCGGGAAGGCGTGAGTACCCAGCCGGATGCCCAGGTGCACCACCGGTCGGAGGGTCTCCTGGCCCGAGGAGGACCGGACGGAACGGCGGTCCACCAGGGGGGCGGCCAGCCAGAGTGCGTCCGACCGGGATGCCTGGTGGGGGTGGATGAGGAAGCGGAGTCCCGGGCCTGCCTCCAGCTCCACGGGTTCCATGGAGACGACGTGGAGGGCGGAGGACCGGGCCCCGGTGTCCACCTTCACCTTCAGGAGGGGGGTGACGGGTGCGCGCTCGGGGGGACCCAGGCGGACCCATTCCCGCCACCCCACCACGGGCAGGAGCCCCGGCCGCGGCCTCCCGAATCGGGCGCCCCCCCCCCGGTCAGTCACGAGGCCGGTCCACCACGGCACTCCGCCCGCAGCCCGGACAGAGGAGCCAGAGCCGGTGGCGGACGTAGGAGACCGCGGTCGGGCGGGGGACGGGGTTGGACTCCAGCTCGACGAGGCAACGCGGGCAGTTCACCGGTGCCTCCGTCTGGAAGGCAGCCCGGATCGCAGCGAGCTCCTCCCTGGAGTAGATGGGGCGTTGACCCAACGAGCCATTCCTTCGCCCTGACCGGGCCGTGATCGTGAACGCATGACTCCGAATCCCCCCTTCCACGACGTGATTCCCGGGTCCGTCCTGGAGCGAGCCGCCCGGTCTCCGGCCTCCATCCTCCTCACCGGAGAGACGGGGACGGGGAAGACGACGCTGGCCCGCCGGATCCACGGGATGAGCGAAAGGTCTCGCCGGCCCTTCGTATCCGTCAACTGTGCCGGCATTCCCGAAGCCCTCTTCGAGAGCGAACTCTTCGGTCACGAGCGGGGGGCGTTCACCGGCGCCCTTCAGCCGCGGCGGGGCCTCATGGCCACGGCGGACGGGGGCACCCTCTTCCTGGACGAGGTGGGGGAACTCCCCCTCCCCCAACAGGCAAAGCTCCTCACGGCCCTGGACGAGGGCCGGATCCGCCCCGTGGGAGGAGAACGGCTCCGCACGGTGGACGTGCGGGTCCTGGCCGCCACCGGACGTCGCCTTGCCCTGGAGGTCCGGCAGGGGCGGTTCCGGCTGGACCTCCTCCACCGACTGGCCGTGATCCGGTTCCGTTTGCCGGCCCTCAGGGAGGAGCCGGGCCGCATCGCTCCGCTGGCCCGTCGGCTCCTGGGTCGCCTGGCCCGGCGCTACGGTCACGAGGCGCCTCCTCGTCTCACCGGGGAGGCGGAGGCCTGGCTCGCGGCCCGGAGCTGGCCGGGAAACGTCCGGGAGCTGGCCCACTGCCTGGAGGCGGCCCTGGTACTGGCGGAGGACCCCCGGCGCCTGGACGACGCGGCGCTGGAGGCGGCCCTTCCCGCCGAGCCGGCGCTGCAGGAGGGGCCCGGGGCCGGGCGGGCCAGGGGGGTCGTGGATGCCCATGGGGGCGTCGACACCCCCTGTGACCGGAGCCTGGAGGAGCAGGCCCGGATCGAGGAGGTCCTCCGGGCCACCGGGGGGAACCGGACCCGGGCCGCCCGTGCGCTGGGAATGTCCCGATCGTCCCTCCGCCGCCGGATCCAGCGCTACGGGATCCGGAGCTGACGGACCATGGTGCCCTGGCTCACCTGCCAGGTCATGAGGATGCGGTCGCCGTCCACGAAGGTGTCCAGGGGGGCGGCCTCCACCAGGACCCGGGGGTCGCCGTTCGTGTCCACCAGGTGGAGGGTCCGGGCTGTTTCCCCGGAGATTGCGTGGACCACCAGGCCCCCGTCGGCCAGGCTCACCCGGTCCAGGGGAGGCTGTACCTCGGGGACCCGGACCAGGGAGCCGGTGCGGAAGGGCATGCGCTCCACGAGGAGGGAGAGTTCCTCCATCCGCTCTGCCGGCACAGGGATCCGTGGGAGCTCGGGGAGGCACACCAGTTCACCGGGGTTCCCTCCCTGGTGGAGCACGGCCTCCAGGCAGGGGGAGGAGGCGGTTCCCACCCAGCTCAGGGAGGGTCCCACGGCCCCCACGGGCTCGTCGTCCAGGGCCATGCCCTCACGCACCCCGCGACGCTTCGACCAGACGGGTCGGGCCACGCTGTCTCCCTGTGGGTCCCATCGCCAGATGCCCATCTGGAAGTGGGGGAGGAGCCGTCCGGGCCGCTGGAAGGCCGAGATGTCCACGCACTGCGCCAGGAAGTCCACCCCGGACCGCGTCTCCCGGACGTCCACGAGCTGGAGTCGCTCGCATTCGGCGAACCCGGGGGAGGTTTCCCGGCGAAACTCCCCCATGGTGTCGAAGACCACGACGCGGGGCTGGAGGGGATTGTCCACCACGGCGATCCCGCCATCCAGGAGGAGGAGCTCCGAGGGGAACCGGAACTCGCCGGGGCCCTCCCCCCGGCGACCGAAGGAGAGGACGGGGTCCAGGTCCTCGTCCAGGGCCACCACGCGGCCGTTCTGGTGGTCGAGGACCCACCAGCGGTCCCCGTCGTGACGGGCGTCCGTGACGCCGAAGATCCCGGGAAGTAGATGGGCGTCCTCGTGGACCGGGGCCTCCACCGGCTCGGACACCGGGCCGGACCAGGAGCCGTCGTCGCCGGAGCAGGCGGCAGTGCCCAGGAGGAGGAGAAGGAGGAGGCCTCTCGCCCTCCTTGCTGCTCCAGCCAGGGGCAGGGGTCCACGGACTTCCGGAGTGTCGATCTTGTGCATGGGCCGGTGCCTCCTCTGTTGTCTGGAGATGCAGGGATCGATGGGAGGGTAGACCGGGGCCAGTCCGGTGGACATGGCAGAATCGGCCATCCCGAGCCGGGGTGGCCGTCCGGGGGCGTCCCGGGGGGAATGCTCGGCCGGACCCCCTCCCGGTGGCCCGGCCGAGCCGTTCCTCCCCGATTCAGACCACTTCGAGGAGCCAGCCGATGAGGGGCAGGCAGGCTGCTTCGTCCAGGATTCCCAGGATCCGGCACTGGGCCCGGTCCAGGAAGGTCTGGGCCGTCATGAGGCACTGGGCCTCCGAGTCGTACGTGTCGGCCCGGCACTCCTGGATGCCCTCGGACCAGGTGCACTGCCGGAGGTCCCCGTCCAGGGACTCCCGGAGACAGGCGATCTGCTCCAGGAGGTCGGGGTCCGAGAACTGGATGTCCAGGGCCAGGTCCAGCTCCTGGAAGATGGGGTCGCCCTCCAGGTCCTGGCCCAGGGCAGGGGACGCCATGGAGGGGCCGAGAAGGCCTCCGAAGAGGAGAAACAGGCCCAGGAGGGCGGCACGGGGGTGGAGCACGGGAGTCCGCATGGGACACCTCCCTGTTGGATGGAACGCGTGGGACCCCGGGCGAAGTCCCGGGGCCCCGCTCGGGCTCCGCCGGGAAGGCCCTCGCCGGCCGGTCCGGCCGGCCGGTCGACCGGACCGACCGGCTCGAAGTGCCGGAATCGAGGGGCGTCCCACCCGGGGAGCCGCTTGGTGCCCCTCATCTGCTTCACGGCGCGGGCCAGGGGGCCGGGGCGGGGCGGAGGGATTCGGGAACGGGACAACGAAACCGGAGTCCGGCTGGCTCCGTAGGGAGGACCGGAGCACACGGGAGCCTCCCCTTCCGGGAGGCCCCGCCCCTGAAGTCACGACCGGACCGGGCGTCGGCCCGATGGAGATGATCTCGTGAAGGACCTCGTACTGTTTTTCGTCGTGGGGGTAGCCATCCTCCTCTCCCTCAAGCTCGTCCTGGGCGTCCTGGGCACGGTCCTCCCCATGGTTCTGGCGCTGGGCATCGTCCTCATGGTCTTCACGGCGGTGTTCGCCGTCCCTGCAGCGCTGCTCGTCCTTCTGGGGTGGGGCATCGTGACCCTCTGGAGGCAGATCGAGGCTCGGCCCGCCTGACCGCGTTCCAGCGGTGAACCGCCGGGTTCGGGGGGCGCGGTGACCCGGGAGTCCAGTAAACAAGCGGGTTTCGGGCCACCGGCCGTCTCTTGACGCTGTGGGAAGGCGCCCTTACCCTTCGGGCACAGCGTCTGGACGGATGTCCCGCACCACCGGCTCGACATCTCGGGCAGGATCGACAGGGGTCCCTCCAGGTTCGCACCCTCATGCCGTTCCTTCGGGGCGGTCGACACAGATGCGATCCGGGACCGCCCCGATCCATCCTCATCACCCAGTAAGGAGTGATCCTGATGAACAAGTCCGAGCTCGTGGATGCCCTGGCGGATGCCACCGGAATGACGAAGGCGGATGCCGGCCGCGCCGTGGATGCCCTCTTCGCCACCGACGATGGCGTCATCGCCAAGGCACTGAAGAGCGGCGAGCGGGTCCAGATCACCGGTTTCGGTACCTTCGAGACGAAGCAGCGGAAGGCCCGGACCGGTCGGAACCCCCGCACCGGCGAGACCATCAAGATCGCCGCCACCAAGACCCCCGGCTTCCGCGCCGGAAAGGGCCTGAAGGACGCGGTGAAGTAAGCTCGGACTCCACTGAGCCAAACGATCGAGGCCCCGCCTCCCTCCTGCCTGGAGGGGAGCGGGGCCTCGGTTTTTTCGGGGAGAGGAAGGTCAGCGCCGCCCGCCGCCTCCTCCGCGACTGCTACCCCCCTTCCGGGGCGTTCCTCCGCCCTGCCCGCTGCCGGACCTGCCCGTGGACCGATCGAAGTCGGCCCGTACGCTCCGGCCCCGGATGGAGACCCCGTTCAGGGCCCGAATGACCCGCTCGGCGACCTCTTCCTCCACATCGACCCGGGTGAAGGTGTCCCGCAGGTCGATGCGACCCACCTGGTCGCCCCGGATGCCCGACTCTCCCGTAATCGCGCCCAGGAGGTCGCCGGGTCCGAGCCCGTCCCGGCTGCCCACCGAGATGAAGAGGCGGACGAAGGCCTGGGGCCCGCCGCCCTCACTGCCCATGGAGGCGCCCGTTCCCCGGGCGGGGCGGGATGCATCCCGGGCCTCCTCCAGCTGGCGGGCTCTGAGCGCACGGGCCAGGGCCGCCGCCACGGTGCGGGCCCCATGGGCCTCCACCAGGGGCTCCAGCACGACGTGCCAGGGGAGGAGGTCCGAGTTCTCCACCGCCGATTCCACCGTCTCCCGGAGGGCCGCCACCTGGACGTCCATGGGATTCCGGTCCTCGGCGGCGGGCTCCAGGTCGTAGCCCGCTTCGCCGGCGATCCTCCGGAGGTGGGGGAGTTCCCTGCCATGGAGGAGGACGAGTCCCGGATAGCCCCCACCGTGGCGCCGGTCCAGCTCGTCGGCATCCACGGGGGTTCCCACCGAGACCACGGCCCGGCGCGCCGGCTCCGGGCCCGCGCCGTCGGCGGCCTTCCGGGCCTGGCCGGCGTCCAC
>REBX01000059.1 GCA_007692505.1 Gemmatimonadales bacterium
CGGGGCGGGGAGACCGGCGCGGCGTTGGCGGCGGGGACGAACCTGGCCCGGACCCTCCAGTTCCGGCCGGGGAACGTGGCGACCCCCACCCACCTGGCCCATGTGGCCGCAGAGATGGCGGAGCGCCACGGGTTCGGGACCCGGACCATGGGCCCCTCCGAGCTGGAGGCGGAGCGCATGGGGGCCCTCCTCTCTGTGGCGAAGGGCTCCGACGAGGAACCGCGCCTCATCGTCCTGGAGCACCGGGGGGGAGGGGAGGGGGATGCGCCCCTCGTCCTGGTGGGGAAGGGGCTCACCTTCGACAGCGGGGGGATCTCCCTCAAGCCCGCCAAGGGCATGGAGAGCATGAAGTTCGACATGTCCGGGGGGGCTGCGGTCCTGGGGGCCATGGAGGCCATCGGCCGGCTGGGACTCCCCATGAACGTGGTGGGGGTCGTGCCCTCGTCGGAGAACCTGGTGAACGGGAGGGCGAACAAGCCCGGGGACGTGGTGACGGCCCGGTCGGGTCGGACCATCGAGATCATCAACACGGATGCAGAGGGACGCCTCATCCTGGCCGATGCCCTGGACTGGGCCCGCGAGACGTACCAGCCGGCGGCCATGGTGGACTGCGCAACCCTCACCGGGGCCTGCGTGGTGGCCCTGGGGCACCAGGCCGCGGCCCTCATGAGCACGGACGACGCCCTGGCCGACGAGCTGGAAGCCGCAGGGCAGCGATCCGGGGAGCCCTGCTGGCGTCTTCCCCTCTGGGGCGTCTACCGGCCGCAGCTGGACAGCCCGGTGGCAGACCTCAAGAACGTGGGGGGGCGGCCTGCAGGGGCCATCACCGCCGGGCTCTTCCTGAAGGAGTTCTCCGGGGGCGGAGCCTGGGCCCACCTGGACATTGCCGGGACGGCGTACGGGGATCCCCGGGCGAGCTGGCAGCGCCCCGGCGGGTTCGGGTTCCCCACCCGCCTGCTGGTGGAGTGGGCCCGGAAGCGGAGCCGGTCCGCCGCCGAGGCGGGATGAGCCGGTCATGACCTCGTGACCCATCGCGTCCGGAGCGTGTTCGCTCCCTTCGAGGGGCTCCTGGTCCCCGTGCTCGTCGTCGTCCTCCTCCTCCCCGCGGGGCTCCGGGGGTCGGCGGAGGCACAGATGACGACCCCGGGTTCGGCAGGGGTCGGGGCGGAGCCGGGCCCCGAGCGGGCGGCGGGATTCGAGCGGGAGGCGGCCCCGGAGCGAGTCGGTCTCCATGGGGCGATCCCGGACCTGGCCGTGCTGCACCGGGCGGTTCGGGACACCATCATCGTGGACACGATCCTCCCGGACACGATTCAGCCGCCCAGGGTGCCCGACCCTTTCCGGAGGCAGGACGATCCGGGCGCGGCCGTCACGGACACCCTCCTGGGCACGGCGGAGCGGGATCCCGATGACCCGGGGCCAGGGATGGACGGGCCCGTGAGGAACCGGCCCCAGGCCCGACCCGTCATGCCCTCCCGGCCCGAGGCAGGGGTTTGGGAGTGGGACCGGGAGGGGCTGGCCAACACCCACGCCATCACCCTCCACGACCTGGTCTCCCACGTCCCGGGGATCACCCTTGTCCGGGGCGGGGACATGGGGAATCCGGTGGCCCCGGTGGCCTTCGGGCTGGGTCCGGGGCAGATCCGGATCTTTCGGGACGGGGTGGAGGACCCACCCATGGAGGGGGGAGTGGTGGACCTGTCGGACCTGGGGCTCTCGGGGCTCGAGTCCGTGCGGGTGGAGCGAAGGCCCGGGGAACTGAGGATCCACCTGGAGTCGGTTCGGGTCACGGACCCCAGGCCCTACACCTACCTGGACCTGGCTACCGGCGACCTCCGCACCAACATCTTCCGAGCCACCTTTGTCCACCCCGACGCCCTGGGGGGAACGGTGCTCCTGGCCCTGGACCGGACGGACACGGACGGGTGGCGCCGGGAGGAGCCCAGCGCCGCATACGGCACCCACTTGCGCTACACCCTCTTCCCCGGCGAGGACGAGGACCTGGGGATCGCCCTCCAGTACCGCTCCCGGACGAGCCAGAGGGCTGACGGCATCTTCGAGCCTGTGGAGGTGGAGCGCACGGACTGGGGCGTGGAGGCCGGGTGGCGGGTCCGGGAGGATGTGGTCCTGGAGGCCTTCGGGAACCGGACCCGGACCCGGACCGGCGACGCGGCCGCTTCGCAGGCGGACACCCTCCTCCCCGGATTTGCCCGGAGCCAGATGGGGCTCCGGCTGTCCGGGGACCGCGGCCCGATCACGGCCCGCACGGAGGTCCGCCGGCAGGACGGGGCGGGATGGCCGCGGTGGGTCGCCGCCGGGGAGGTTGGGGGAGATTGGAGTGGATGGGGTGGAGCCAGTTTGGCCACCGAGCAGGAGTTCTGGGACGGGGACGAACGGGGTCGGTCCTTCTCTGCCCGGGTCTGGACCGAACCCCGCTTCGGGCTCTCCGCCTTCGCGGAGGTGCAGGACCTGGAGCGGGGAGCCCCGTCCCTCCCGCCGCTGGCCGAAGGGGACGAGGAATCGGAGCCCGGGAACGGGGATGGCAACGGCAACGGGGATGGGGGCGAGCCCGACCTGGAGCCGGGGGACCTCCTCCGGGTGGACAGCCGCCAGGGCCTCCGGGTGGGGGCCCGGGGCCAGTGGCGGGGACTCGATGTGACGGCGGCCTGGCTCTCGGTGGATGCGGACTCCCTCAGGCCCATGGGTCTTCCCTGGGACCGGGAAGGGGTGGTCCGGCCAGGGGGGCAGCGCACCGGGGTTGAGGTGGATGCCTTCGTACCGCTCTCCCCCCTCCTGGAGGGGCTGGGGCTCAGGGGGCAGGTGCAACTCTGGGACGCCGTGGCCGAGCCCTGGCGCTACATGCCCGACCGGAGCTGGACCGGCGCCTTCCAGTGGCATCGGGAGGGGTTCGATACCAGCTTCGAGGTGTGGGCCGACGTGGGGGTCCGAGGTCGGGACGGGATGGCCGTGCCCCTGCTGGTGGACGGGTCGGATCCGGCCACGGGTCCCCTCCAGGTCGTCCCCAACTACCAGTCCTGGTACGGACGCCTCCAGTTCCGGGTGGTCTCCGTCCGGATCTTCGTCCACTGGGAGAACTTCACGGTCCGGGAGGAGCAGCAGGATATCCCCGGCCGGATCCTCCCGGAAACCCGTGCCGTCTACGGGATCCGGTGGACGCTCTGGAACTGACCGTGGTGGACCCCCGGCCGGGACGGGGTTAGCTTTTTCGGCTCATGACGACCCTCCCACTCCGCAGCATGACCGGGTACGGAACCGCCGAACGGGATCTTCCCGACGGACGGCTCGCAGTGGACGTCCGGACGGTGAACCACCGTTACCTGAACGTCCAGTTTCGCACGCCCCCGGGGTTCGAGCGCCACCATCCGGCGCTGGAGGCCGTGCTCCGGGAGTTCCTTGCCCGGGGCTCCGTCACGGTCTCCGTGAAGGCCGAGCCTGCGGAGCTCTCCGGCCCTGAAGCGGCGGTGGCCGTGGATGTGGAGCGGGCCCGGGGGTACGTGCACGCCCTCCGGGAGCTGGGGGAGGCCACCGGGGTGTCCGGCGAGCCGGACCTGGCCCTCCTGTCGGGCTTCCGCGAGCTCTTCCGGGTGGAGGAGCGGCCCCGGGGCCCGGTGGAGCTGGAGCTGGAGCCGGTGGTGGAGGCGCTCCGACAGGCCCTGGGCCAGGTGGTGGCCATGAGGGAGGAGGAGGGGGAGCGGCTCGCCCGGGACCTCTCGGGGCGGCTGGACGCCATGGAATCCGCGCTGCAGGCTATCGACTTGCGGGCACCGGAGCGCCTGGTTGAGGAGCGGGACCGCCTGGTCCGCTCCATCGAGGAGCTCCTGGAGGGCACCTCGGCCACGGTGGACGAGGAGCGGATCGCCCGGGAGGTGGCCCACATGGCGGACCGCTGGGACATCCACGAGGAGATCGTCCGATTCCGCTCCCACCTGGAGATGTTCCGGGATGCCCTGGCGTCGGGGAGCGCGGACGGGGTGGGGAAGCGGTTCGGCTTCATCGCCCAGGAGATCCTCCGGGAGGCGAACACCATGGGCTCGAAGGCCAATGACCGGGAGATCACGGCCCGGGTGGTGGAGCTCAAGGAAGAGATCGAGCGCCTGAGGGAGCAGCTGGAGAATGTGGAATGATCACGGGCCTCCCGTACCGGCCCTGCCCCCTGGTCCTGGCGGCTCCTTCGGGCACGGGGAAGACCACCATTGCCCACGCCCTGGTGGAGCGCTTCACCCGCTTCGAATTTTCGGTCTCGGCCACGACCCGGCTGCCCCGGAAGCGGGAGCGGGACGGCATCGACTACGACTTCGTCTCGCGGGAGCGCTTCGAGGACATGATCGAGGCCGACGAGCTGGTGGAGTGGGCCGAGGTGCACGGCAACCTGTACGGCACCCCCAGGAAGAACCTGGAGGCGGCGGCGGACCGGGGCGAGCACGTGGTCCTGGACATCGACGTTCAGGGGGCGCACCAGATCCGGGAGCGGGTGCCCGACGCCGTCCTGGTCTTCGTCTTCCCGCCCTCCGCCGAGGCCCTCTGGACCCGCCTCACCGCCCGGGGAACGGAGGCACTGGACGAGGTGCGCCGGCGCCTCCGGGCCGCACGGGACGAGCTGGAGGAAGCGGAGCACTTCGACTACATCGTGGTAAATGATGACCTGGACCGCGCCGTGTCCCGGGTCCGGGCCATCATCGAGGCCGAGAGCCATCGACCCCGCCAGACGCTGGATCTGGACGGCGAGGTCGGACGGCTCAGGGCCGAGATCGACGACGTCATCCGGGAACGGCCGGGCGACTGAACCCCCCAGGAGGAACAGCACATGGACGTATTCACCCCGCAGGAAGTGGCCATCTCGACCCAGAGCAAGTACCTGGGCGTCCTCGTGGCCGCCAAGTACACCCGGGAGCTGAACGCACTCCCCCGGGACCTGAAGCCCCTGGCCTCCGAGAAGAAGCTCACCACCCGTGCCCTGGAGGCCCTCACGTCCGGCCAGATCGAGTTCCGTCTCGTCGGGCGTCGTCCCCGCGGGACCTGAGTTCCATCGTGGAGTCCGGTCCCGGAACCCTGGGCCCGGCTGGCGAGCGTCGTCCCCGCAGGCCCTGGGAGGGTCGAAG
>REBX01000058.1 GCA_007692505.1 Gemmatimonadales bacterium
GGAAGAAGTTCAGCACGTTCCCGTGCTCCACCATGACGCCCTTGGGACGCCCCGTGGAGCCCGAGGTGTAGATCACGTACGCCAGGTCGCCGGGACCCGTGGGGACCGGGATCCCGTCGGGGACCTCCCCACCCTCGTCCGTGGGAGCCAGGCCCCCGGGGGCATCCACGGCCAGGTACCGGACCCCCGGGACCTCTGGGAGGGCCGGGGACGGTCCGGTCCGTCCGGGCTCCAGCCGCTCCTGGGTGAGGACGACCCGGAGGCCGGCATCCTCCACCATGAGCCGGACCCGGTCCGGAGGGTAGTGGGGGTCCACGGGCACGTAGGCGGCCCCGGACTTCAGGACGGCCAGGAGGGCCGCCACCATCTCCGGGCCCCGCTCCATGGCGACCCCCACCCGGTGGCCCACCTCCACCCCCTCCTCCAGGAGCCGACGGGCCAGCCGGTCCGAGACCTCTTCCAGCTCCTCCCGACTCCACGACAGGTCGCCGAAGTGGAGGGCGGGCGTCTGCGGGGCCTCCCCGGCCCGGGCCGAGATCGCCCCGTGGACCGTTTCGGAGGGGCCGGGCACCACTTCCTCGGGCCCCGTACCGGCCGCCTCCATGGTCCGACGATCTGCGGCCGGGACCAGCTCCAGCTCGGCCAGCGGCGTGTCCGGCTCCCGGATGAAGCTCCGGAGGGCCAGGAGGAAGGACGCCCCCAGGCGGTCCACCATCCCGGGATCCATCTCACTGGGGTCGTGCTCCAGGCGCACGTCCAGGCCGGCTCCGGCATTCACCGCCACCACCAGGGGATAGACCAGCCGATTGTGGAGCACCACGTCCCGGTCCTCCCAGCGGGCGTCTCCCCCATCCACCAGGGCGTCCCCCCAGAAGGGGTCCTGCATGTTGAGGATGCTCCGGAAGGGGAGCGTGCCGGAGGGGAGCCCGCTCCACCGCTGCACATCGGCCACGGAAGCGTGCTCGTGTTCCCGCATGCGGACCCAGAGGGAGCGAAGGTCCCGGGCGAGCCCGGCCAGCCCCTCGTGGTCCCCCACCCGGACCCGCACGGGCAGGGTCTGGATGAAGAGCCCCACCGTCTCGGCGGCCCCGGGCACCGTCCCGGCACGACCGCCCCGGATGGCACCGAAGACCACGTCGCCCCGGTCCTGGTATCGCTCCAGGACCAGGGCCCAGGCCGCCTGCACCAGGGTGTTCAGCGTGACCTCCAGCTCACCCGCCCGCTGCCGGAGAGCCGCCAGCTCCGACTCGTCCAGCCGGTCCTCCACGTAGCGCCTCCGCCGGGGGACCCGGTCCGGGTCGGGGGTCCGCTCACCCGGGAGGAGGTCCGGGACCCGGACACCCTCCAGGACGGACCTCCAGAAGGCCTCGTCGCCGTTGCCGTCCCGGGCCCGGAGCCAGCGGGGGAAATCGGCCCAGCGGGGCCTGGGCTCCATCTCCACGGCCCTGCCGGCCCGCCCCTCATCGTGGAGCCGGAATACGTCCTCCAGCACCAGCCGGTAGCTCCAGCCGTCCGCCAGGAGGTGGTGCATGGTCCAGATCATCCGCGTCTCGCCCCCGGGGAGCTGGAGCAGGGCCACTCGCATGAGAGGCGCCCGATCCAGCTCGAATCCACGGAGCTCGTCCTCCAGGAGCCACCGGTCCAGGCGATCGCCCACCTCGGCCTCCGGCCAGCTGGCCCCGTCCAGCACCTGGAATTCCAGCTCCACGGACGGCTCGACATGGGCCCGGAGCTCGCCGTCCTCGTCGGGACGGGCCACCAGCCGAAGGGCTTCCTCCCTGGCCAGGACCTCCTCCCACGCCCTGCGGAGCCCCGCCACGTCGGGGGGCTCCGGGAGGCGCACCTCGACCTGGACCACATCGATGCCCCGCCCCCCCCCTTCCCTCAGGTGGTGGTACACCATCCCCTCCTGGAGGGGGGTCAGGTCCAGCTGACGGGAGGCAGTGAGAGGCATTGTGTTGGAGTTGGGGTGGACATCCGGGAGTCAGACGAGCGTCACGGTCCGACCGATTCCATATGGGGCTTCAAGCTTCGTACCACGTTCAGGAAGGGCCGGGTCCCCTTCCGTACCCCGGAGTCCCCTCGTCCCCGAGTCTGGGCGTCCGGGGGGCGGATCGGCCTTCCACGGGAAGGGTGCCGGAGGATCGGGGGAAGGAGGCGACGTGGCTCCCCCAGCCTCGACGGGACCGGCAGATCGCCTCGATCCTCGCGCCCTGCGCGTCAGGGATCGTGGTTCGTCCACCGCACGTGAAGAAGGCGATCATCACCCTCCCCGGCGATCCCCCGCCCGTCGCGGTTGCTGGTCCCCACCAGGAGACCGCCGCCCGGGGCCTCCACCACGGCCCGGAACCGGTCCTGACCGGCCACCAGCGTGTCCTGGCAGGCCGCCGCCCAGCTCCCCCCGGCCTCCCGTCCCAGGCGGACCTCCAGGAGGGCGCGCCCGCCCAGCCCTGCCACCCACGCCGTGGCCGAATCGGGGTGTTCCGGATGGGCCCGGGTCCCGGGCCGGGCCGCCAGGCCACCGGGGGCAAGGGCGGGGGTCCACTCCACCAGGGGCGGCTGGAACCGGGGCTCCGGGTGGACCCCGGCCTCGGCGGGCCAGCCGTAGTTCCCGCCCTCCACCAGGAGGTTCAGCTCGTCCTTCCCCACGGGGCCGTGGTCGATGAAGACGGCCACCGTGGAGTCGGGGTCGATCCACTGGATGCCCTGGCTGTTCCGGACCCCCAGGGCCTCCACGTCCCGGGGAGCTCGGAGGCGCCGGTCCCGGGGCGGTGTGTCTCCCCCGGGCACCCGGACGAGCTTCCCCCGCAGGCTCTCGGGCTGCTGACTCCTCCACGGGTCCATCCCGTCGCCCAACCCCAGTAGGAGGTCTCCCCCGGGGGTCTGCACGAGGCCGCCCCCGGCGTGGATCTGGTTCGTGGGGAGCCCGTCCACCCAGACTGTGGCCTCCACCGACCCGTCGGCCGCCTCCTCCAGGAGGTGTACGCGGTTCACGAAGGGGGTCCCCGCATCGCCGGCGGTTCGCATCCGGAGGGCCCGGAGCGCCGGACCCACCAGGGGAACGCCGTCCAGCGGCCCGGTCCGGAGGTGGCTGCTCACCACCCAGACCCGCCCGTTCTCCTCGAAGCCCCGGTCCACCACCATCCCCAGGAGCCCCGCCTCCTCGCGGTCCTCCACGTCCAGCTCCACCCAGGGGTCATCCAGGAGCTCGCCACCCTCCACCACCCGGATCCGTCCGGGCCGCTCCGCCACCAGGAGCCGTCCGTCGGGGAGCACCCCGATGCCCCATACCACCTCCAGCCCGGCAGCCAGGACCTCCACCTCCACGTCTCCAGCCCCCGGCGCAGGGCAGGTCGCCAGCGGCGCAGGGGGGCTCTCCCGCTCCGACACCGGACCCTCCGGGGCCCGGTCCACGCACCCGGCCAGGACGCCCAGCGCCAGGAGGAGGACGGAGAGAGAGCGGGCGACGGGCCCGAAGGCGTGGCGATCCAGCATGCGGGCGAGGCGATCCAGGGTGCGGGGGAGTCCGCGGTAGTGGCGGATCCGGGTGGTGAGGGGCAACCCCTCTTCCCGGGGCTGCTCGGGGTCCACCTCCCACGGGTGGATGTAGAAGGTCCCGGGCCGGCCCCGCGCCTCGCACTGGCGGAGGGCGGCCCGCGTCCATCCCTCGGGGAGCTGCCGGAAGGTACCACCCCCACCGGCCGGGAGGTTCATCCCCCCGACCCGGAGGGTCATGGGCGGGACCTCCACCAGGCCCCCGTCCTTCCGGGGGAGGCGATGGATGTCCCGGCGGGCTCCGGGGTAGCCGTAGCCCCGACGCCTCACGGGGTAGAGGCTCGAATCCCACCGGTACCCCTCCTCCGCCAGGATCCGCAGGGCCCATTCCCGCCCGGGGACGATGGAGAAGGAGGGGGCACGGTACCCCGTCACCTCCATGCCGCTGACCTCTTCCAGGAGGGCCCGGGAGTCCCGGACCTGCCGCCGGAACTCGGCGGGCTCCAGCATGGTGACGCGCCGGTGGTCCCAGCCGTGGGAGGCCACCTCGTGGCCCTCAGCCGCAATGCGGCGCACCAGGTCCGGCTGCCTTTCCGCGACCCATCCCAGGACGAAGAACGTCCCCTTCACGCCCCGCTCCCCCAGGAGGTCGAGGATCCGGCCGGTGGCCCGGACCACCCGGCTGGGTCGGCGGTCCCAGCTGCCCCGATCCACCCAACCCTCCAGGGCAGACACCTGGAAGTGCTCCTCCACATCCACCGTGAAGTGGTGGACCACTGCGCTGTCTGCCATCTTTCCCGGACCTCCACCGCTCGAGTCCAGAGGGTCATGACGGATCCGCCAAAGCCCCGAAACATACCACCGCGCCATCGGGCCACGACACCCCGCGCCCCTGCAGGCGCCTCACCCCCGCAGGGCTCCCGCCGAACGCTGGCCCTTGTGGCCCTGGGCCTCGCGGTGGCTGCCATCCTCGTCCTCACCCTCCGTCCGGCGGGGCCGGGAAGCCACCTGGGGGTCCACCCCCTCTGCCTGGCCTGCGGGGACGTGCCCCTGGCCAATGCGGTGCGGAACGTGGTCCTCTTCGTACCGGCAGGTGTGGCCCTGGGGTTCCTCCTGGGGCGGGTGCTCCCCGTGGCGCTGGCGGCCCTGGCCCTCACCCTGGGGATCGAGGCAGCACAGTTCGTGGTCCCGGGGCGGAACCCCCTCCTCGTGGATGTCCTGACGAACGCCACCGGGGGTGCCCTGGGGGGATGGCTCGGGGTCCACCTCCCCCGCATCCTGGCCCCGCCCCCCCGCCTGGCCACGCGCCTGGCCGCAGCCGGCTCCCTGGCGGCCACTGCGGTGCTGGCGCGCGCGGGCTGGCTCCTCGCGCCGGTCCCCCCCGAACGGGAGCTCGCCGTCTCCCTGGCTCCCCTGGGACCCCCCCCTGCAGAAGCAGAACCCACCGCCGAAGACCCCCGGCCCCGGGTCCTGGAGGCCCGCCTCGTCTCGTCCCCCCCGGGATCCGCCTCGCCGGGACCCGAGCGCCTCCGACACGGCCCCCATCCGGACTCCCCTGCACTGGCGCGGGCCGTTCGGGGGCTGGTGGGAGGGTGGGGGGCGGGGGGGCTGTCCCCCGGGACGC
>REBX01000200.1 GCA_007692505.1 Gemmatimonadales bacterium
CGCCTGTGCCCGCGTTGAGCATCCTGTGGAAGTCGTTCCCCGTCCCGGTGGCCAGTGGTGCGATGGGAACGTCGGAACGACCCGACTCCAGGAGGGCGTTGGCAACCTCGTGGAGGGTTCCGTCACCACCCAAAACGACCAGGGGCACCACGGAGTCGGCCGAGAGCGCAGAACGGACCAGCTCCCCAGCATGCCCGGGCCCTTCGGTCTCCATGATGGAGGAAATGGCCGGCGCTCCTTCGGTTTCCCCGAGAGCACGGACAAGCTCAGGGAGCAGACGCCGGCCCCGGCCACCGGCCGACTCCGGGTTCGCAAGGATGTGCACGGATTCCATGCGATTTGGACGCTCCGACTCCAGGTTCCGGACGCCCCCGGGGCCACCGGGGAGCTGGACTCCGGAACATCGCCCTACTCGGTGTCGGAGGGCAACGCTCTCTCCGGTGCGTTGGAGAGCCGTGCCCGGACTCCGGACACCTCCTGGAGCTCGATCCCGAAGACCAGGTCTCGATGCCGGGCAGGATCCGACTCGGTGAAGATTCCTGGCATGGACGCCTTCAGGGCAGACCGTGCCCGTCCGGCGAGGTCCGTCTCCTGACTCTCCTGGCCCGAACTCGGGCCCAGGATATGAAAGGCCCCGTGAACCAGGACGGACTCCCAGTTCCACTGGTCCTGAATACGGTCCACCTGGAAGGCCACCCATCGGTGATGCCGGAGGACCTGCAACTTTCCGCTCTCGGCCGTGCGACCGAAGATCCAGCCTTCGCTCCAGACGAATCCTATGGGCCGGATATCGACCCTGTCCCGGAATGTGAAGGCCAGGCGTCCGAAGCGGGTGGCCGCCAGGAGCGCATCACACGCCTCCCGGGGCATGGGGCTGGTGACAAGGTGCTGGGGCATGGGACCCTCATTCGTTGTCTGTTGAGTCGGGAGAATCGGGCAGGTGTCCCTCCTCCCGGTAGCGCTTGAGCTTTCGGTAGAGCGTGCGGCGGTTGATCCCCAGGATCTCGGCGGCGTTCCCCTGGTGCCAGCCCTCGGCATCCAGGACCTCCAGGATGTACTCCCGCTCCAGCTCGTCCAGGGTCCACCGCTCGCCCAGGGCCCTCTCCGGAAGGGACCGATCGGGTCTCTGACCCGGCGGCCCCGCCAGTTCGAAGGGGAGTGAGCTGCTCCCGGCGTGAAGGATCAGAGACCTCTCGATGGCATTCTCCAGCTCCCGCACGTTACCGGGCCACTCGTGAGCCATCATCCGGGAGAGGGTCTCGGGGAGGATGGGAGGGGGCTCGAGGCCGTTCTCCCGCGCGAAGCGGATCCGGAAGGCGTGAGCCAGGATGGGGATGTCCTCCCTACGCTCCCGGAGAGGCGGGACCCGGATGGGGAAGACGTTCATGCGGTAGTAGAGGTCTTCCCGGAAGCGCCCGTCCTCCACCAGGCCCTCCAGCTCCTCGTTGGTGGCGGCCACGAGTCGGAAATCCACCGGGATGGACTCGCTCCCGCCCACCGGGGTGATCCGGCGTTCCTGGAGGACCCGCAGGAGCTTCACCTGGATGGCCTGCGAGATGGTGGAGACCTCGTCCAGGAAGAGAGTCCCGCCCTGCGCGGTTTCGAAGAGGCCGCGACGCGACTGCACCGCACCGGTGAAGGCCCCCTTCACGTGCCCGAAGAGCTCGGGCTCCAGGAGGGACTCGGGAAGCGCGGAGCAGTTCACGGGGACGAACGGCCTGCGGGCCCGCTCGGAGGCCTCGTGGACCGCCTGTGCCACGAGCTCCTTCCCGGTGCCCGTCTCCCCCACCACGAGCACATTGGCCCGGGTGGGGGCAACCCGCTCGATGAGGTCGAAGACCCGCTGCATGGGCGGGGTCTTCCCCAGAATGCGATCCCGGATGTTCGACCCTACCCGGGTGCGGAGGCGGGCCACCTCCCTGCGAAGTTCCGTCTCCTCCACGGCCCTCCTCAGCGTCAGCAGGAGCTCCTCCGTTCGGAACGGCTTGTTGATGTAGTCGAAGGCACCCAGCTTCATCGCCTCGACGGCGGTATCCACGGTACCGAAGGCGGTCATGACGATGAACTGGGCGTCCGTCTGTGTGGAGGGGGCCGCCGAGAGGACGTTCAGGCCGTGCATCCCCGGGAGGTTCAGGTCGAGGAGGACAACGTCGAAGAGGGTCTTCTCCAGGGCCCTGAGGGCAGCCTCCCCGGAGGACACGGCGACGACGCCGAAGCCCTCCACCTCCAGGGTGTCCAGGAGGAGTTCGCGGATCGTGTCCTCGTCCTCCACCACCAGGATCCTGGGGGCCGGCGTGCCCTCACGCCGCCCCCCGTTGTCCTCGTCATGACCAACCGTCCTGCTCATGGGTCCCTTCCTGGCGGGGGTGGGGAGTGCGGGGGCGACGGGGCGGGGGTCAGTCCCGCCCGTCCCCGGCCACGACCCGAAGGATGTCGAAGGCCGTGACGATCCCCTGAAGCTGCCCGTCCTCCACCACCAGGGCCCGGTGGATCCGACCCCGAACCAGGAAGTCCGCCAGCTCCCAGACCATCATGCCCGGATCCACACTGAAGCCCACCGGGGTCATGATCTCCCGGACGGCCACGTCGGAGAAGTCCAGGCGATCCAGAGCAGAAGTCCGAAGGACCAGCGCCGCCGATTCGGGGGCCAGGAAGTAGGCCCCCTCATCCTCCCCGTCGTCCGTGGCACGGGCGACCTCGTCCCAGAATCCTTCCTCCACCGGGCGTTCCGGTCCCGCCGCGGCGTGGCGGACCACATCGGTGCGGGAGACCACCCCCTGCACGGCGCTCGAGCTGTCCACCACGGGCACCCCGGAGATACTCTCGTCGTCGAGCAGCCGGACGAGCTCCGCCACAGTGGTGTCCGGACGAACCGAGATCACGTCGGTCTGCATGATGTCGCGCACTCTGGCCATGGTAGCCATCTCCTCGGGGGATCCCCGGTTTTGCTGGAAGGTTGGTTTCGTGGTGCACCGAGGGTGAAGCAGCCTCCACGCCCCAGTCAGGGTACACCACCCTTTGAATTGTTGCACAGAGCATGCCGCCGGGAGGATTGGCGCAGCACAGCCGCCCCGTGGGCCGGCAACGGTATTTTCATTCCCACAACCCCTCAGTAGGACATATCGCCTCGCCCCAGTGAGCCACAATGGCCCGTGATCGGCGTACCATCCATCCGGGCCTACCTTCCGGTCCCGGGGGGGCCCCATCTGCCCCTGCCGACCAAGTGCTCCCGGGCACCTTCCGGCATGGAGTGCCGACCCGTACCTTCTCCCCGTTCCCTTCCCTTCCCTCCCCCAACGCATTTTCCCGGTGACCACAGGACTCCCCTCAGACCCCGAGCTCCTCCCCACCATCCTCCGGATCCTGGAGGGGCCGGTTGTTCTGGCGGATGGCTCCGGCGCCATCGTCCATGTCAACGAGGGCGCCAGGAAGCTGCTCGGCTGGGATGCGGATGTCCTGCGGGGGCGGAAGGTCTGGGATGCACTGGTCCGCCCCAGCCGCGGGCCGGCCCTGGAGGACCTCTTCCAAAGGGTTCGATCCGGGGAGTCCACAGAGCCGGTCGAGCTGACCATGGCCACCGTCTCGGGGGAGGAACGATCCATCCTCTGGACCTATTCGGTCATACGGGGGCGGAGCGAAGAGGCCCGGTTCGTCCTGGCCACGGGAACCGACGTCTCCCGCCTCCGGTCGCTGGAGGACGATGCCCGTCGAAGGGAGGTGGCCGAGGCCAGGCGCCAAGCCAGGGAAGAGGCGCTGAGGGTTACGTCCCAGAAGTACGCGGGAATCATCGAGATCGCCTCCGAGGCCATCATCTCCATTGATCCCGAGCACCGGATCCGGATGTTCAACCATGGCGCCGAGGAGGTCTTCGGTTACTCGGCGGAGGAGGTCCTGGGCGAGCCCCTGGAGCTCCTGCTTCCCCCGGAATCCAGGGGTGCCCACCGGGGTCATGTGGAAACCTTCGGTGCCTCGCCTGGCCCATCCCGGAGGATGGGGGAACGGCGGCAGATCGCCGGGATGCGGAAAGGAGGAGAGCGGTTCCCGGCCGAAGCCTCCATCCTGAAGCTGGACGTGGAGGGCGAGCGCCTCTACACGGTGGTCCTTCGGGACGTGGGAGAGCGGGTCCGGCAGGAGGCCCGGCAGAACCTCCTCTCGGAGGTCGGACGAGAGCTCCAGAGGTCCCTGGACTACAAGACCACCCTTCGAAATGCGGTCGAGTCCACTCTGGGCCACCTGGCCGACTTCTCCTTCATCGACGTGGAGGAGGAGGACGGATCCATTCGCCGCCTGCAGGCCCTGCATCGGGATCCGCGGCAGGCCGAGCTGGCCAGGAACTTCCTGAACCGGGAGCTGGATCGGTCCCGGCCCCACCTGGTGGGGAGCGTATTCCTGGAGGACCGCTCCGAACTCGTTCGGGAGGTCACACCGGAGGTCCTGGACCGCCTCGGGCAGAACCCCGATCACCGGACCGCCCTGGGCCAACTGGACCCGGGCAGCTTCCTCTCCGTTCCCCTCAAGGCCAGAGGGCGCACCATAGGGGCACTCTTCTGCGCCCGGGAGCGGGGACGCCCACCTCTGGATGAGGAGGACCTGGCCCTGGCAGAAGAGCTGGGCAGGAGGGCTGGAACCGCCGTGGACAACGCCCGACTCTACCGGGATGCAAGGCGGGCCATCGAGGCACGGGACGATGTACTCAGTGTGGTGTCCCACGACCTGGGCAACCCGCTCCAGGCCATCTTCATCGGGCTGGAGGCGCTGGAGCGAACCCGCCCCGGACGCGCCGAAGGAAGAGGGGGGGGAGAGGAGTACTACCTCTCGGCCATCCGGCGTTCGGCAGACACGATGCAGCGCCTGATTCAGGACCTCCTGGAGGTTCGGCGACTCGAGGCCGGGCACCTCCAGCTTGAACGGCACTCCGTATCCGTCTCCCCCCTGATCCGGGAGGCGCTGCAGGGGATGGATCCTCTGGCCCGGGTGAAGGAGATCGCGCTTTCAGCGCCGCAGGAGGACACGGACCTCCCACGGGTCTTCGCCGATGGGGACCGCATCCAGCAGGTCCTGTCGAACCTCCTGGGCAATGCGGTGAAGCACACGCCAGAGGGAGGCCGG
>REBX01000274.1 GCA_007692505.1 Gemmatimonadales bacterium
GTGAGGGGTGGGGAGGGCCTCGGGTGCAGGGGTGGGGGCGCCCCGGGCTGGACCAGCGTCGTGTGGAACGTGGACCAGATGTATTGCAGGAAGTGGGCCAGTTGTACCGCGGGGTGGGGGGCGCAGTAGACGCGGCAGGTGGGCCGGATGGAGCAAGGCCAGGCGGTTCCTGCTCACCGACCCTGGACCCGACTCTGCACCCGGCCGCGACCCCGCCCCCGACCTCGACACCGATCCCGGCCGCGACCTCGACCCCGGCCCCGAACGTCGGGTTCGGAAATCCGACATCCGTGTAGGGATTTTGGTCAATAATGGCGAGTATCCTACACGCAGCCCCGAGCCCCGGACTGCGTGTAGGATTTTGCTGAATAGTGGCGAAAATCCGCACACGGGCGGGGCGGGGCGGCGGCCTCCAGGCGGTGCCCGGTGGCCCCGTAGGCCTCGGCGTAACGCACGAAGTCGGGGTTCCCGTACGAGAGGCCGTAGCCCGGAAACCCCATGCCCTTCTGCTTCCATCGGATCATCCCGTAGCCGTCGTCCCGGAGGACCAGAACGACGAGGTCGAGCTCCAGGCGGAGGGGAGTCCGGCCCCCATGGTGGCCAGGGCGTTGTCCAGGAGGAAGGAATTGGGGCGGGTCGTGGTCCAGCTCCGGGCGAACCAGAGCTTGTACATCCCGTTGTCCAGGGTGACGATCCCGTCTTCCGGGAGGGCGGTCCGGAGCTGCCGGACCAGGGCGAGGGGCCGGAGGGGGAGGGAGGCACCCTCCCCGACGTCAGATGAGAGTAGGCCCGACCCTCACCCACCACCAGTCGAGGCGGCGGGCCGGCAGGCCCCCCAATCGGTGGGCCAGAGGCACCAGGGCGTCCCGGGCCAACTCCACCCAGGCGGTGCGTGCGGGCCCGGCAGGCTCCAGGTGGAGGTGCCGGACGTGGTCGAAGGCCTCGGCCAGGGCCAGGCAGCTCGTGGCCTCCCCCTCTCCCAGGACCCCCTCAAGCCACCGGTCCGGATCGGGAGCCCGGGCCAGGATCCGGTTCAGGGCGGTGGCCGCCTCCCGGGCCGGGCCGTCCGCGTCGTCCCCGCCGGCCCCGACCAGCTCGGGCCAGCGGGAGTCCAGGAGGGGCGCCACCGGGAGGAGCTGGGCCATGTCGGCGGGAGGCACGGCGGGGTCGGCCCCGGCAGCAAACTCCAGGTAGACCAGGAGGGTCCGCCCCGGGTGGAGGTACCGGGCGTCGTGGTCGTCGGCCAGCACGCCCCCGGCCATGGCCCGGTCCCGGAGGGCCATGGCGGCCTGGTGGGCCCGCGCCACCCGGCCACGCACCTCGTCGCCCACCCCCGCCGAGGCCAGGGTCCGGTCCACGCGGGCGGCCATCCGCTCTCCCCGCCCGGGGGGCAGGCGAACCTCGTCCATGGCGGCCGCCCCCGGGGTCAGCGGGGCTCCCCGGCTTCCAGGAGGTAGCGCCGGAAGTGGTCCCGGGTCCGCTCCAGGACCTCGGTGAACTGCGGCGAGGGGCCGGTGAAGGGGTGGCCCACCTCGAAGGTGTGCCCCGCGTCCTCCACCAGCTGGAGGCGGGCCTTCGGGTTCGCTCGGGCCAGGGCCCGGGCGTCGTCCACCTTTACGGCGGGGTCGTCCATCCCGTGGACGATGAGCCAGGGGGCCTCGATGCGGGCGGCGGCCGCCGTCACGTCCAGGGCGTCGCGGTTCGCCTCGAAGTCCTCCAGGAGGGTCACGTCCAGGGGCATCTGCTGCCCGGTCCGGCCGTTCAGGACATGGATCCGCCCCGCCTGCCGCCACTCCTCCTTCGTCTCCTCGCCCCAGCGGTCGAAGTCTGCCACCGCCGCCCAGGTGACCAGGGCGCTCACGTCGGGGCTCCGGTCGGCGGCGAGCACGGCCCCGCCCCCGCCCCGGGAGTGCCCCAGGAGCCCGATCCTGTGGGGCGGGAGGGCCAGGACGTCGCCCTCCCGGACGGCCTCCAGGACGATCTCGAGCTCCTCCACCTCCCGGGAGAGGGTGTTCCGGGCGAAGGCCTCCAGCTCCGTGAACGCCTCCGGGTCGTCCCCGACGCCGTTCAGGGAGAAGTTCACCGAGACCACGGCGTGGCCGTCGTCCACCAGTGCATCGGCCAGCGGGGGGAAGAAGCCCCAGTCCTTGAAGCCCTTGAACCCGTGGGCCAGGACCACCGCCGTACCCGGCGGGGGTCCCTCGGGGATCCGGACATCGGCCCGGAGGAGCGCACCGTCGGGGCGAGCCCGACTCCAGCGTCGGAGGATCATGGGGCCTCCTTCTCCCAGGGGGTGTCCCCCGCACCCGTCCTGTGGTTCTCCAGCCGTGCCATGACGAAGAAGACGTCGGAAAGGCGGTTCAGGTAGCGCACCAGCTCCCGCACGTCGGGCTCCTCGTGGGCCAGGTCCACCACCAGACGCTCCGCCCGCCGACACACCGTGCGGCAGAGGTGGAGCTCGGCGGCGCCGGGTGAGCCCCCGGGGAGGACGAAGCTCCGGAGGGGGGGCAGCTCGCCGTCCGCCTCGTCCATCCAGGTCTCCATCTCCAGGATCCGTCCCTCCGGGAGGGGGGGCACCTCGGGACGGCGGCGTCCCTCGCCGGCCGGTGGGGTGGCCAGGATGGCCCCCAGGGCGAAGAGGTCGTGCTGGACCAGGGAGAGGCGGCTCCGGATCCACTCCGACTCAACCTTCAGGAGCCCTCGACCCAGGAAGGCGTTCAGCTCGTCGACGGTGCCGTAGGCCTGGACCCGGGCATGGGTCTTGGCCACGCGGCCGCCGCCGAAGAGTGCGGTCTCGCCGGTGTCGCCGGTGCGGGTGTAGATCTTCATGGGTTCCTGCTGGATCTGTGGGAGAGGGGCCACCAGGCGAGTGGGGCGGCCCGCGGGGACTGTAGGGTGGAGGCGTCGGGGGAGGTCCGTGTGGACGGCTCGGTGGGCCTCTCCGAGGGCGTCATGACGTCCGTCATGGGCGCTTCGTGATGCGTCGGAGCTGCTCCGCACGATCCAGGAGGGAGGGTTCCTTCGCTGCCCCATCGGCCTCCGTGGGGCTCGTGTCCAGCAACTGCCGGATGTCCAGGAGCACCTCGAGGCGGATCTGCTCCAGGCGGTAGTCGAAGTCCAGCGAACGCTGGGCGGCCGCGTCGCCATCCTCCACAGCCTCCTCGAAGCGCTCGCGGAAGAGCGCCTCCAGGCTGTCCAGGATGCGGCGGCGGGACCTCATGATGTCAGGATGGGACGGTGGCCGACGAACCGCGACCCAGCGCCCGGGCACCGGCTCCCTCCTGGAACCAGTGGCGGACCGCGTCCTTGAGCTCGTCGAAGTGGTCGTGGAAGTAGTGGTCGGCGTCGGGTACCCGGACCAGCTCCACCAGGTTTCCCCAACCCTCCACGGCGCGGGCGATGGCCGGGCCGGGCCCGAACTCGTCCTCCTCCCCCTGCACCACCAGGAGGGGCTTGGAGGGCGAGTCCAGGAAGTCCAGGTCGTACATCTCCACCGGGAGCCCCAGCCCCAGGAGGGCCAGCACCCGGGGGTCGCCGAGGCCCACCCGGAGGCCCACCATGGAGCCGAAGGAGAAGCCGCCCAGGGCCAGGGGGAGGTGGGGATGCTCCTCCCGAAGCCACTCCAGTGCGGTCCGCACGTCGTCCTGCTCGCCCTCGCCCCCGTCGTACGTGCCCGTGCTCGAGCCCACGCCCCGGAAGTTGAATCGGAGGACGTGGAGGCCCGCCTCGTTCATCGCCTGTGCAGAGCGGAAGACGGCCTTCGTGTGCATGGTCCCCCCGTGCTGGGGGTGGGGATGGCAGAGGACAGCGGCACCCCGGGGGGTGTCCGTGCGAGCCTCGCGAAAGTGGGCCTCCAGGCGGCCGTGGGGCGCGGGGATGTGCACCGGGGATCCTCCAGACGGGATCGGGTGTTGGGAACGGGAGGGGACGGCCTTCGGCATCGCTCGCACCCGTGGTAGCGGACGGCTATCTTCTCAACGACCCCTCGAGGGGGTCAAGAGGTCCCATTTCCTTGAAACTCCGGGAGTACCCCATGGCCCGCGATCCTGCCGAGTCCGACCTTCGCCGGGAGGCCAACCGGCGCTACTGGGAGACGAGCGAGAGCGTGAACGGCATCGCCGAGGCCATGGAGCTGAGCAAGGGCCGGCTCTACGGCCTCCTGGAGTCGCTCCCCGTGGAGGCGACCTGCCCGGAGTGCGGCGGGGTGCTGGCCTTCGAGCACCGGACCGCCCGCGACCGGGGGGTGCTCACCTGCCAGAGCTGCGGCTTCGAGGGGGGCGCCGACGAGGTGGAGGGGGGCACGGAGGTGCGTCCCCATCCGGCGGCCAGCCGGCAGAGGGGGGCGGCCCGGACGTCTGGCGCGGGCTCGGTCCGACCGGCCTCCCGGGGCAGTGGGCCGGCCGGCGACGGACTGGTGGTGGGCGCCCTCCTGGTGGGGGTGGCCGCCGGTCTCGCCCTGGGACGGTGGCTCCGCTGATGGAGGAAATCGTCACGCCTGAGGAGGAGGGCATCCCGGACTCCGGCCCCCGAAACCCCGGGGAGCGCTTCCGCCAGAGAGTCACCATGCGGGTGCCCGACCGCCACAACCCCCGGCTCCGCCAGGCGCTGGAGTGGGTGAACGAGAACGACGACCTCTACGGGCTCTGGGTGGCGTCCAACGTGACGGCCATCGAGAGGCTGGGGATGACGGACCACGGCCCCGTCCACGTGAAGATCGTCATGAACCTGGCGGTGCGCCTCCTCCGCCTCCTCACGGAAGCCGGGGTGGAGCCGTCGGTGACGACCCACTACGACCTCCCCGTGGAGGACGCCGAGGTGGTGGTGGCGCTGGCCGCCCTCTTCCACGACCTGGGGATGTCCATCCACAGGAAGGACCACGAGTCCTACTCCCTCTTCCTGGCCAAGGGGCTCCTGGAGGAGCTCCTCCCCCAGCTCTGGGAGGACGCCCCCACCCGGGCCCTCCACCGCTCCGAGATCATCCACTC
>REBX01000108.1 GCA_007692505.1 Gemmatimonadales bacterium
ATCAGGATTCTCCCCCGAATCGTGCCATTCCCCGCGCCCGGGAGTTCGAGCCATGAAGATCCTCTACATCTTTCCCCATCCCGACGACGAGTCCTTCGGCCCGGCCCTGGCCATCGCCCGGCAGGTCCGGGAGGGAGACGACGTCCACCTCCTGACCCTCACCCGGGGCGAGGCCACGAAGCAGCGGCACCGGCTGGGCCTCTCCCTGGGGGAGATGGGCGAGGTCCGCTACCGCGAAATGCTGGAGGTGGAGAAGACTCTGGGACTGGCCGGGATGACCGTCCTCGACTTTCCGGACTCCGGCCTCGCCGAGCTGGATCCCCGCCCCCTGGAAGAAGCGGTGGCCCGGGAGATTCGGGTCGTGCGGCCCCATGTCGTCGTCACGTATGCGGTGCACGGGGTGAGCGGCTTCCGCGACCACCTGGTGACCCACGCCGTGGTGAAGCGGGTCTTCTGCCAGATGCGGGACGAAGAGCCCGAGGTGGCCCCCCGCCGGCTCGCCCTCTTCACCCTGGCGGAGTCCGACCATGCCGACGGCTTCACCACGCTGGCCACCTCCGACCCGGAAAAGATCGATGTGGCCATCCGGGTGTCGGAGGCCGACGTGCAGGTCGCCGAGGCAGCGCTGGATTGCTACGTGACGTACCAGGAGGTCATCGAGAAGGCCGACCCCCTGGGGCGCACGGGGCGCACCGTGTACTTCGAGCTCTTCGGGGAGTCCCACTCCCCTCCCCTGGAATCGCTGGCAGCGGGACTCTGAGACCGGGAACGCTTCCGGGAGGCCGCAGGGTTCTCATGGGAAAGAGGGGCCTGCCTCCGTTGGACCCCCGCATTTTTCCAGACACACGGGATGCCACAGATGAACCTCGCCCGCATCGGACAGATCCTCTTTGCCCTTCCCATCCTGGCCTTCGGGATCATGCACTTCCCCGCTGCCGGCGACATGGCCGGCATGGTTCCGGGCTGGGTCCCCGGCGGAATCCTCTGGGTCTACCTCACCGGGGTGGCCCTCATCGCCGCCGCCGTCTCTTTCCTGATCGGAAAGTACACGGTGGAGGCCGGCATTGCCCTGGCCGTGCTCCTGGGTTCCTTCGTCCTCACGATCCACCTGCCCGGCGTGATGAACCCGGAGACGGCCGACATGGCCATGCCGAACCTCCTGAAGGACGTGGGACTGATGGGTGGTGCGCTCATGGCCGGACATCTTGGACGACGGGAGTCCGGGGAGGCCTGACCTCTCCCCCTGAACCGGTTGGCCTCCGCCACCTTGCCGGGGGGCGGAGGCCATGACCGGGCCTCCCATGCGGATCAGAACACCTGGTCCAGCACGGTTTCCATCCGGGTCAGGGTGCCCGGAACGTCGGCCAGCTTGTCCAGTCCGAAGAGGCCGAGGCGGAAGGTCTGGAAGTCGTCTCCCTCGTCGCAGCGCAGGGGCACCCCGGCGGCGATCTGGGCACCGACATCCAGGAAGGCCCGTCCGGAGCTCACGTCCGGGCGGTCCGTGTAGGCCACCACGACACCCGGTGCCCCGAAGCCCTCGGCGGCCACCGATGCCACACCCCGATCCCGGAGCAGGCCCCGGACCCCGTCGCCCAGCTCCCACTGGGCGACCTTCGCCCGGTCCAGTCCCATCTCCATGGTCTCCCGCACGGCGTCCCTGAAGACCAGGAGCGCATCGGTGGGGAGGGTGGCGTGGTAGGCGTGCCCCCCGGCCTCGTAGGCCGCCATGATGTCCCGCCACTTCGCCAGGTCCAGGGCGAAGCTGGAGGAGGAGGTCTCCCCCAGGCGCTCCATGGCGCGCTGGGAGAAGAGGACGACCCCGGCACAGGGCTGGCCCGACCAGCCCTTCTGGGGGGCCGTGACCAGGAGGTCCACGTCCAGGGCCTTCATGTCGACCCAGGCGCATCCGGAAGCGATGCAGTCCAGGACGAAGAGGGCACCCACCTCCCGGGCCGCGGATCCCAGGGCAGCCACGTAGGAATCGGGGAGGATGACCCCGGCGGAGGTCTCCACGTGGGGGGCGAAGACCACGGCGGGCTCCCGTTCCCGAATTGCCCGGACCACCTCTTCCAAGGGGGGAGGGGCGAAGGGCGCCTGGGGGTCAGCGACTCCGTCGGGGCGCCGGGCCTTCACCACCGCGGCGGTCTCGGTGAGGCAGCCGGCATCCACGATCTGGCTCCACCGGAAGGAGAACCATCCGTTCCTGAGGATGAGGGCGGACTCCCCCGAAAGGAACTGGCGGGCCACGGCCTCCATGGCGCAGGTCCCGCCCCCGGGCACGAGGGCCACACCCCCGGCCGAATAGACCTCCCGGAGCATGGAGGAGAGGTCCCGCATCACCCCCTGGAATCGCTGGCTCATGTGGTTCAGCGAGCGATCGTTGAACACCACGGAGAACTCCATGAGTCCACCGGGATCGAGGTCGGGGTGCAGGGGGCCGGGCTGGGACATTCGGGACGGACTCCGGGAGGCAAGGGATGAAAAGCACCTGAACGGAACGCCCCAAGATAGTGCGTTTGGCCCCCCGCCTCGACCAGTGCGATGCGACTCCCATTCGGAGCGCCTCCTGCGGCGTCCCGTCACGGGCCACCCATGGGGAGGAGGTCCTGCCGGAACACCTGGACGACGCTGGAGGTAGCCCCGGGGCTCCGGGATCATCCCATGGCATGGAAACCCTTCACCGGGAGGACTGCGTTTGAAGCACGTGATCGTGATCGGCGCAGGTTTTTCCGGCCTCTCGGCCGCCTGTCATCTGGCAAAGCAAGGTGCTCGGGTCACCGTGCTGGAGCGTCATGACCAGGCCGGGGGACGAGCCCGCAGCTGGTCGAAAGGCGGGTTTCGGTTCGATATGGGCCCCAGCTGGTACTGGATGCCCGACCTCTTCCAACGATTCTTCAGGAGCTTCGGCCGCGAGGTCGAGGACTTCTACGACCTGCAGCGACTGGATCCCAGCTACCGGGTGGTCTGGTCCACCGACACCGGCGCCCGCCCGGATGCCCACCTGCGGGACGCGCCGGCATGGGACCTCCCGGCTGGGGTCCCTGGACTCCAGTCCCTCTTCGAGTCGGTGGAGGAGGGAGCCGGAGAGGCACTCCACCGTTTCCTGGCGGAAACGGGCTACATCTACGAGAAGGCCACGTCGGACTTCCTCCTCCGCCCGAGTCTCTCCTTCCGCGAGTACCTGGACCCCGGGCTCCTGGCCGAGGTCGCCCGGATGCGCATGCTCCGGTCCATGGCGACCTACGCCCGCTCCTTCGTGACCGATCCCCGACTCGTCCGACTCCTGGAGTGGCCCGTGCTCTTCCTGGGTGCATCGGCGCGCAGGACTCCGGCCATGTACGCCCTCATGAGCCATGCCGACATGGCCCTGGGGACCTGGTACCCCATGGGCGGGATGCATCGGATCATCGAGGGAATGATGACGGTGGCCCGAGGGCTTGGCGTCGAATTCCGCTTCGGTCACGATGTGAAGGAGATCCGGGTCGACCGGGGCCGTGTGGTGGGTGTCCAGGTGGCCCCCGCCAGCGGCCGCGTCGAAGAGCTGGGTTCCGATGCGGTGCTCGCCTCGGCCGACTACCACCACGTGGAGCAGTCGCTCCTGGCCCCCGAGCACCGCCAGTACTCGCAGCGCTACTGGAGCCGGCGGACCATGAGCCCCTCCAGCCTCCTCTTCTACCTGGGGGTCACGGGCAGGATCGAGGGCCTGCCGCACCACACCCTCTTCTTCGACCAGGACCTGGACGCCCACATGGAAACGGTGTATTCGCGTCCCTCCTGGCCAGACGCGCCTCTCTTCTACGTCTGCCATGCCTCCGCCACCGACGACTCGGTGGCGCCCCCTGGCGACTCGGCCCTGTTCCTCCTGGTGCCCCTGGCCCCGGGGCTCGAGGATTCGGAGGCCGCCCGGGAGCACACGTACAAGGACGTCATGACCCGGCTGGAGGCCCACATCGGAGAGCCACTCAGGTCGCGGATCCGGGTCAGGAGGGACTATGCGATGAGCGATTTCGAAGCCGATTACGGGGCCTTTCGGGGAAACGCCTACGGCCTCGCCAACACCCTTGGACAAACGGGTCCGCTGAGGCCCGGACTCCGCTCGAAGAAACTCCGGGGCCTCTACTTTGCCGGACAGCTCACCGTTCCCGGCCCCGGCATGCCCCCGAGCCTGGTCTCGGGAGAACTCTCGGCACGGGTCCTGGCCGGGGACCTGCAGCTATCCCGGTAGTGCGGTTTCACCGCACCGGCTCAGAGCCCGTTGATGCGCCGCTCCACCTCTTCCGGACCGCTCACGAGTGCACTGAAGTTCCCCACCCAGCTCTGCCAGAGGAGGCCAAGTCCCAGGAGCACCAGGAGGGCGCCGGCGCCCCGGAGGATCCGACGGTACCAGAGGAGGTTCAGGAACTTCCTGCCCGATGCCACAGCCCAGGCCAGCGCCACCATGACCCCGATGAAGCATCCCATGAAGCCCAGGAAGAAGGCCACGCCCTGGGAGGGATGGGCAAACCAGCGATTCAGGAGGAGCGGCGCCCCCACGAAGAACCAGAAGGCCCACGGCCCGGGCGAGATCACTCCGAATAGAGCGACCCGCAGGAAGTGGCCCCTGCTTCCCTCCGACTCCTGGATTACGGCCCGCCTCTTCTCCGCCCCCACGAGGACCTTCACGGCGATGATGAGGAGGAGGATCCCGCCCGCGATCCCGATCCACCGGAGGGTCGAATCCGGAAGCCGGGTCAGGACGAGGGCCGAGGCAAGCATCACCAGCGATTCCGTGACCACCGGGATGAGGGCCACCTTCACCCCTGCGCCCATCCCCCGCTCCAGCGCCGTCGTGGCCACCACGGTGGAGAACGCGCCGGGTATGATCCCGGCAAAGAACCCTACAGCGATGCCGAGCAGGAGAGCTTCCATGGACTCCACGGTGAGGGAAGCGCCTTCC
>REBX01000055.1 GCA_007692505.1 Gemmatimonadales bacterium
GTTGCCCCGGCGTGGAGGAGGGCGGCTTCCTTCCGTCCATCACCTCCCAGTTTGCAGACACCGGAGACGACGGCCCCTCGGCCGACGTGAATGGCGGGATCCTGAACCTGAACCGGTCCGCCGACCATCCCTTCCCGGTGCGGATCGACACGCAGGCGCCCACGGGTGGTGCGATCCAGATCGTGTCGGACAACGGGAACCGCGAGAACTGGGTGAACGCCGAGTACGACTTCTCTGCCGGTGAGACGACCCCCGTCGATGGCGGTGTAGGCGGCGTCGAGACCGAGATCGAGATCCTGGACGACGGCGAGGTGATCTCCGAGGACGACCTGGAGAACTCCGTCACGAACACCCGGTACAGCCTGCGCCTGTCGGCACAGGACCAGCTGGGCAACAGCACGACCTTCAGCCAGACGGCCAGCGGCACGGACGCCACGGGCCCGGCGGCAAACTCCCACACCCTGGCGACCTTCGGCTTCGACTCGGATGCGCCGAGCCTCTCCTTCGACGGCAGCACGGCGTCGGACGGGGACCAGCTGGTGGTGCAGGCCGTGACGGCTGCGGAGATCGCCCTCCAGTCCGAGGACGTGGTCTCGGGCTACGCCCCGCCGGCCACGGGCGAGGCGCTGATGCACAACCTCATCCATATCACCCCGGTGGCGCAGGCCCCCGAGGGCTTCAGCCGCGACGTGCTCTTCGGGAGCACCCCGGTGACGGCCACGCCCTTTGCGGTGGCCGGTGAGGGAGATGCCTTCGTGGCCACCCCCGCCATGGTGGACGGGACGGACTTCCCCGCCTACGTGCGGACGCCCACGAACCTGACCTGGTCCACCGGCGCCGAGGTGAACCTCACCGACGCCGGGTACTACATCTACCAGGCCCGGGTGCGGGACAAGGCCGGCAACCTGTCCGACTTCTACTCCTTCATGGTCTACGTGAACGAGGAGAACGACCCGGTCCTCACGGGGCTGAGCCCCGCGAGCTTCTACGCCGGTGGCCAGCCCGCCGTCTTCGACGCGGTGGCACAGGACGAAGTGGAAGTCGTGGAGGCCTCCATGGACCTCCGCTACTCCAGCGTGGGCCGCCTGGTCTACGACCGGAACCCGGCCGACGGGATCGGGGAGACCTTCGTGGACTTCCTGGAGCTGCCCAACAGCTTCACCTTCGAGGTCGACTTCTTCCTCCGGAACATCGAGCTCACCGACGTCTTCGGTCGCCCCACCGGTGACCTGAACCGGCCCGACCAGGTCACGGGCCGGGTCTACAACGGCTTCGGTGCACAGGTGGACGACAACGCCCACACCGACGACTACGTGGCGGGCGAGGGGATCAGCGAGTACTTCAGCGTCCCCCTCCTCTCCACCACCGTGGAGGACGGGCAGGGCTTCCCCGCCGGTACGGCCGCAGCGAACCCCCTGAACATCGGGCCCACCGATGTGAACGACGGCATGGCCTCCAGCGGCTCGCTGGGCTTCGTGGTCCTGGAGGACCAGGTCGTGGTGCGGGGCGTGTCGGGCCAGTTCGAAAACCCCTTCGACCAGGTCCTCCTGGTGGCCCGCTACGACGCAGGGACCGGTGAGCTCGAGGACGACTTCCTGGAGATCGTCGGTGAGCTCACCCCCGACTTCGATGCTCCCTTCCCCACCCGGGACAACGGGATCATCCGCGACTACACCTGGAACTGGTCGGGTACCATCCCCGACGGCGCCGAGGGTGTCCACGCCGTGGGCATCCGCCTGGACGGCGGCGACGCACTCGCCACCCCCCTCTTCGATGGGGAGGATCCGGGCTGGGGTGCTGGCGGGGTCACACTGGTGGCCCACCTGGGCTGGGACTCCGACGACAACCTCTTCGGATACGTCTGGGACGAGACGGACGGAGAGTGGGTCTACGACGCGGTGCTGGGGTCCGTCGGGTTCAACAACACCCACGACATCGCCTACAACCCGGCAGATGGCTCGCTCTACCTGATCGGGGTGGACGAGACCGACGGGACCAGCTCGGAGCGGTACCTGTACCGGATGGACCCGACCACCTTCACGGTGGAGGCGCAGGTCATGGCCCTGGAGTCGGATGACGAAGACAGGCGGGCCATGGCCCTCACCTTCGATGGTGCCGGGAACCTCTACGTCTTCTACCGCGACGGGAACATCGAACAGGTGGACATCGACACGGGGTCGGCCACGGTGATGACCAACATCCCCGAGATCGCCGCTGGATCCGGAAGCGCCGGAGGTGCCGGCCTGGCCTGGAACGCCGAGGACGAGATCCTGATCGGGTCCTTCGTTGACCAGTCCGCAACGGAGGACATCACCGTCTTCGAGGTGTCTGCAACCGGCACCGTCACGACGCTCTGGGTCTTCGACCCGAACACGGTCATCGGCGGCTACTGCAACGCCCAGGCGCTGGTCTACGAGGGAGGCGGAAACTTCGTCGCCTCCAGCACCTTCGGCTGCGATCACGTCTACCGCATGAACCCCTACACCGAGACGGTGGAGGTCATCGCGTCTCCCACGGGCACGGGCAACACCAGCCTCACGGGGCTCGCGCTCATTCCGGCCACCTCGCCCTGATGGACTGAGGCGACCCGGCAAGTCAGCCGGGAAAGAACACGAACAGGCGGGCCCGCACGGCAGCATCGTGCGGGCCCGCTTTCATTTGCGCAGCACCCCTCCTGTGGGTAGCGTTCGGACCTCATGGTCGGACTCCCCTGCTGCAGACCCGCCGCCCGTCCGCCCCGCGGCTTCCAGAGGCTCCTCGGCCCCTCATTGGCGGCGTGGGTCCTCTTCTGCGTGCCCCCCCTCCTGGCCCAGGCCCCGCAGGAGGCCCCGGAAGCAGCCTCCGATGCGGCCACACTGCCAGCCACCGACACCACCACCCTGGTGGTCTCGCAGGACCACTCGTGGCCCCCCTTCGCCTTCCGGGACGACGACGGCGAGCCCCGGGGCATCCTGGTGGACCTCTGGCACGAGATCGGCCGGCAGCTGGACCGCCCGGTGGAGTTCCTCCTGGCCGACTGGAACGAAAGCATCGAGCAGGTGGTCCGGGGCGAGGCCATGGTCCACGGCGGGCTCTTCGAGTCGCCGGAGCGCCGGGAGCGGCTGGCCTTCGGGGGCCCTCTCCTCCCCCTCTCCGCCGTCCTCTACATCCGCTCCAGCGCCCTGGTCCTGGAGGTGGACGAACTGGCGGGACGCACCGTGGTGGGCGTGGTGGGCGGGAGCTTCGAGCTGGAGCACCTCCGGGCCACCCACCCCGACCTGGAGACCCGGGAGTTCGCCACCAACGCCGACATGGTCCAGGCGGCCGCCGAGGGCGAGATCGATGCCTTCGCCGTGGACTACCCGGTGGGCCTCTACCTCCTGGACCGCTACTCCGAGCCCGGCGAGTTCCACGTCCTGACCCGCCTCTACAGCCAGGAGCTCAGCTGGGCCGTGGCCCCGGGCCAGGAGGCCCTGATCCCCCTGGTGGACGGGGCCCTGGCCGCCATCCCCCCGGGCGAGCGCACCCGCATCACCCAGCGCTGGATCACCACGGAGCAGGTGGAGACCGTTCCGGCCTGGTTCTGGCCCTCGGTGGTGGCCCTCCTCTTCTCCACCCTCTTCGTGCTGGCGGCCTCGTACGCCCTCCTCCTCCGGGTGCGGAGGCGCCGCCTGGAAGAGGAGGTGGCCCAGCGCACCGCCTCCCTCCGGGAGCAGCGGGCCCGCCTGGAAAACATCATCGAGGGGGGCGGCCTGGGCACCTGGGAGGCCGCCCTGGCCGACGGCGAGCTCCGGGTGAACGCCCGCTGGGCCGAGATGCTGGGCCGCTCCCACTCCGAGGTGGACCCCCTCCCCTACAACGGCTGGGCCGAGCTCGTCCACCCCGACGACCTCCCCGTGGCCGAGGAGGCCATCCGCAGGCACATGGCCGGCGAGACGGAGCTCTACCAGGCGGAGTTCCGCATGCGCCACAAGAACGGGGACTGGATCTGGATCCACTCCAGCGGACGCCTCATGCCTGCCGTGGAAGGGGGCCCGCCCACCAGGATGTTCGGCTGCCACGTGAGCCTCCACGAGCGGCGCACCCTGGAGCTCCAGGTGGAGCGCCAGCAGCGCATGGAGGGGATCGGGGCCCTGGCCGGCGGGGTGGCCCACGACCTGAACAACATCCTCACCCCCATCCTCCTCTCCCTGGATCGCCTCCGGGACCCGGAGCTCCCCGTCGAGGAACGCCTGGCCCTGGTGGAGGGCATGGAGGAGGGCGCCCGCCGAGGCGCCGACATCGTGGGCCAGGTCCTCTCGTACGCCCGGGGCGAAAAGGGGTCCACCGCCCTGGTGGACGTGGGTCCCGTCCTCATGGACCTGAGGCGCATGCTGGGCGAGACCCTCCCCCGCTCCCTGGAGCTGGAGGTGGAGGTGGAAGAGGACCTCCCCCCGGTGGCCGCCGACCCCACCCACCTCCGGCAGATCCTCCTGAACCTGGCCGTGAACGCCCGGGACGCCCTGGCCGGACTCGGGGTGGAGGAGGGCACCGAAGCGCAGGGGACGGCAGACCGGGCGTGGGAGACGGCCGGACCGGGTCGGATCCGCATGGAGGCCCAAAGGGACCCGGACGGGACCGTGGTGGTCCTCCGGGTCTCGGACACGGGCCCCGGCATGTCGAGGCACACCCAGTCCCGGATCTTCGACCCGTTCTTCACCACCAAGCCCCACGGGAAGGGAACGGGGCTGGGCCTCTCCACCACCCTGACCCTGGTGGAGTCCAACGGGGGCTCCATCGACGTGGAGAGCGCCCCTGGCCAGGGCACCACCTTCACCCTCACCTTCCCGGCGGCCGGCGCGGAGGCCATTCGGGCCATGGCGGCGCCCCGCCCCCCGGGACTGCCCACCCCTCCCCCCGGCACCCCTCCCCCCGGCACCCCTCCCCCCGACGCC
>REBX01000207.1 GCA_007692505.1 Gemmatimonadales bacterium
GGAGCGGGAACGGGGGACGCTCAGGCAGGTGCTGAGCCTGGGAGTCGACCCCCGGCGCCTGGCCCTGGGAAAGGTCCTGGGGGTGGGGTCAGCGCTGGCCCTCCTCCTGGTGCCGGCCGCCCTGGTCGGTGCCCTTGCCCTCCTCATGGCGGGACCCGGTGGAGGTGCCCTCCAGGACGTGGGCCTCCGGTATCTTCTGCTCCTCGTGGGCTACTTGGCCTATTTCGGGGTCATGACGGCCGTGGCCATCTCGGTCTCGGCGCTGGCGCCCTCGTCGCGCATCTCCCTGGCCCTCCTCCTGTGCTTCTGGATCGCGAACGGGCTCCTGGCCCCCAGGCTCTCCTCGGACCTGGCCCGGAACCAGGTGCCCCTCCCCAGTCAGCTGGAGTTCCAGGAGGGGATCCAGGGGGATCTCCGGGACGGCTTCGACGCCCACCCACCCCGGGAGGTTCGTCAGGCCCAGCTCCAGGACAGCGTGCTGACGGCGCACCAGGCGGAGGAGCTCGAGGACCTTCCCTTCAACTTTGCCGGGCTCTCGCTCCAGAGTGGCGAGGAGTTCGGCAACCTGGTCTTCGATCGTCGATTCGGTGAGCTGGAGGAAAAGGTGGGGGAGCAGTTGGAGCTCCACCGGCGACTTGGCTTCCTGGCACCGCACCTGGCCATTCGGAGTCTCTCCATGGCCCTCACGGGCACCGATCCGGACCACAACCAGCGCTATGCGGAGAGGGCCGAGGAGCACCGCCGCCTCATTCAGCGGATCATGAACGAGGACATCATGGAGAACTCCCGGTTCGGGGACACCTACGTGGCCGGCTCCGAGCTCTGGGCACAGGTGCCGGAGTTCGAGTACGAAGGGCCCGGTGTGGGGTGGGCACTGGCAGGCCAGGGCACGGCCGGCGCCGCCCTCCTGTTCTGGCTCCTCCTGGGCGCCGGACTCGTGGGCATCAGCTCGTCCAGCGCCGCCCGAAGGGCCTGACGCCATGGGCCTCATGAACCACGCGGTGCGCCACGAAGTGCGCTCCCTCCTGGCCGACCGCATCGTCTGGGTGGCGGTCCTGGCCCTCCTGGTCCTGTCGGGATACGCCACCTGGGTGGGCGTCCAGACCGCCGAGGAGCGCGCCCAACAGGTGGTGGCGGCACAGGAGGAGGAGAGAGAGCGGTACGAGGCCCTGAGGGAGGTCATGGTCGAGGTCGAGGCCGGCAACGCGAGCCTCTCCCCGTTCCAGGACCCCACCCGACCCTACGTGGCCGGACGAAACCGGGGCCGAAAGTTCGCCACCCTCCCCCCTGCCCCCTTCCAGGCCGCCGCTGTGGGTCAGTCCGACCTGATTCCCCCCGTGGTGGCGGTGACCCTCGATGACGCGGACCTGAGGGGCGCGCAGGAGGAAATCGAGAATCCCGTGCACCTCCTGGCCGGCCCCCTGGACCTGGCCTTCCTCGTCACCTTCCTCCTCCCCCTCCTGGCCCTGGCCCTGTCCTTCGACATGGTCTCCCGGGAGCGGGAGCAGGGAACGCTGGCCCTCCTCCTCTCGCAGCCGAACTCGCCCCGACGCATCCTCGCGGCCAAGGCCGGAGTGAGGTGGTTGCTGCTCCTCCTTGCCACCGTGGGGGGAACGGGGGCCGCCCTCCTCCTGCTCGGCACGGAGGTGTCCGTCACCCACATGGCGGCGTGGGCGGGCGTCGTGGCGTTGTACCTGGCGTTCTGGATCGGGTTAGCCGCCCTGGTGAACGCCACCGGCCGGGACTCGGCCCGAAATGCCGTGGTCCTGGCGTTTCTCTGGCTTGTCTTCGTCATCGTCATCCCCGCCGGGGTGCAGATCAGCGCCGGACTCCTCCATCCCGTTCCCTCCCGGGCCGAGCTCGTGGCGCTGGAGCGAGAGGAGGTCCGCCAGGTCCAGGAGGAGGCAGCGTCGGTGCTGGCCCGATACTACGACGACCATCCGGAGCTCCTCCCCGAGGGGACGGTGGACGAGGTGGACTTCCAGACCCGGGCCTTTGCCGTGAATCGGGAGGTGGCAGAGCGCCTCGGGCCCGTGCGTGCCACGTACCGGGAGTCGCTGGAGTCCCAGCAGGAGTGGATCCGGGGACTCCGCTGGAGCTCACCGACCATCCTGGCCTACGAGCTCCTGGTGGAGTTGGCGGGCACGGGCGACGGCCGGATTCGGAGCTTCGAGGACCAGGTCGAGGCCTTCCACCAGGAGTGGCTGGAGTACTTCGGGCCCCGGATCTATGCGGACCAGCGCCTGGTGCCGGCAGACATGGACGCCTTCCCCCTGTGGGAATTCCGCGAACGGGGGGGTCGGGAGACGGCCCGGGCGCTCCTGCCCGGGTACCTGGGACTCCTCCTCCTGTCGGCGCTGGTGGCGGGGGTGGTCATGCGCCTCTTCCGGCCGGGTCCGGGGCAGAGGTGGGGCCCGTGAATCCCCTTCTCCGGCGCTCCTCTCGGGAGTCACCCCTCCTGGGCCCGGGCGTCCTCCCGGGTCCCGAAGTACCAGTCGAAGAGGAGGGGCACCACGATCATGTTCAGGAGGGTGGCCGAGAGGAGGCCTCCCAGGATCACCGCCGCCATGGGTCCCTGGATCTCGTTGCCGGGTCGGCTCGCCGTGAGGGCCAGGGGGATGAGGGCCAGCGCGGTGGTGATCACCGTCATGAGGATGGGCTGGAGCCGGGTCATGGATCCCTCCAGCACGGCTTCCCTGGGGCTCCGGCCCCCGCGGGACATCAGGTCGTTGTACTCGGCAATGAGGATGATCCCGTTTCGCACCGCGATGCCGAAGAGGGTGATGAAGCCGATGAGGCCGGCAATGCTCAGGATGCCATCCCCCAGGCGCACGACCAGGATGCCCCCCACCAGGGCCAGAGGGAGGTTCAGGAGGATCAGGAGCGCCTGCGGGGCCGACTGGAACTGGAGGTAGAGGGCCAGGAAGATGAGGAGGATGGAGAGGAGGCTGACCAGGAGGATCGTGCGGCTCGCCTGCTCTTCCTGCTCGAACTGCCCCTCGAAGGAGACCACGTAGCCCCCGCCCAGCTCCAGGGTCTCCTCCACCTCCTGGCGGAGTCGGTCCACGGTTCCCCGCAGGTCTCCCCCCACGATGTTCGCCTGGGTCACCAGCATGCGGCTGGCGTTTTCCCGGCTGATGGCGCTGGGGGCATGGGAGACCCGGACCTCGGCCAGGTCGCCAAGGCGGAGGCGGCCTCCCCCCGGACGGGCCACCGGGACCCGGGCCACGGCTTCCGGGTCCTGGCGGAACCGGTCCGGGAGGCGGACCACCAGGTCGAAGACGGCGGGGTCCACGTAGACCTGGTCCACTACGCGGCCCCCCACCGAGGTCTCGATGACCTGGCCGAGTTCGCGCATGGTCACCCCGTGGAGGGCCATGGCCTGTCGGTCCGGGAGGACCTGGAGCTGGGGCACGTCGGACTGCTCCTCGGTGAGGACGTCCCGGATGTCCTCGTCCCGGGCCAGGATGGCCTCCACCTCCCGGCTGAGCGCCTGGAGCCGGCTGCGATCGGGCCCGAAGACCTTCACCGCCAGGTTCGTCCGCACTCCTGTGAGCATGTGGTCGATGCGATGGGTGATGGGCTGGTCCAGGGAGATGTTGACCCCGGGCACCTCGTCCAGCGCCTCGCGCATCTCGTCCATGAAGCTCGACATGTCGAGGCCGTCCGTGTCCAGTCGGACCTCCAGTTCGTGCCCGTGGGACCCCATGGCGTGCTCGTCCATCTCGGCCCGCCCCACGCGCCGTGCGGTGGAGATCACCCGGGGGTGCTCCAGGAGGATCTCCTCCACGGCCAGGCCGAAGGGCTCGGACTCCTCCAGCGAGGTCCCCGGGAGGGTGGCCAGCCCCACGTTGAGGGTGCCCTCGTTGAACTCGGGGAGGAACGAGCGTCCCATCCCGGGCACCAGGGCCAGCGTGCCCACCAGGAGGACGGCGACGCAGGCCAGGATGGGTCCGCGCCGGGCCAGCGCCCCGTGGAGGATGGGTTCGTAGAGTGCATCCAGCTTGCGGCTGAGCCAGCTGGGGCCCCGGTCCACGGCGCGTGCCTGGCCCAGGAGGAGGGCGCAGAGCGCCGGTGTGAGGGTCAGGGCCACCAGGAGGGAGGCCGCGATGGTGGCCACGTAGGCGATCCCCAGGGGGAGGAGCAGTCGCCCTTCCAGCCCGGTGAGGAAGAGGAGGGGGAGGAAGACCACCACGATGGTGAAATTGGCCAGAACGATGGGCCCTTTGATCTCACGAGCCGCCTCGCTCACGACCTCCAGGAAGGGCACCCGCTCGGCGTTGGCCTGGTTCCGGTTCTCCGAAAGTCGCCGAAAAACGTTCTCCACGAACACGATGGCGTCGTCCACCAGAACGCCGACGGCGATGGCGATCCCCCCCAGCGTCATGGTGTTGAAGGTCATCCCTGTCGCCCGGAGTACCAGGACGGTGAGGAGGACCGAAGTCGGGATGGCCGCCAGCGAGATGACGGTGGTCCGCCAGCTGGCCAGGAAGGCAAAAAGCACCAGGATCACCATCAGGCCTCCCAGGATCAGTGCGTTCCTGACATTCCGGATGGCGAGATCGATGAAGTGGGCCTGCTGGAAGAGGTCGGGATGGACCTCCACGTCAACGGGAAGGGTCGCCGCCAGGCTCTCGAGCCGGTCCTCGATGTCCCGGGTCAGGCGGACCGTGTTGGCCGCCGGCTCCTTGCTGATGACCAGGATGATGCCGGGCTGGGCATTGATGGAGGCTCCTCCGATGGGCGGTGCGGCCCCCATCCGGAGCTCTGCCAGGTCACCGAGGAGAAGGGGAACGCCGTCGGTTCCCATCGCCACGACGGCGCTTCGCAAGTCGTCGATTCCCCCGACCCGCCCGAATCCCCGGATGGGATACTCGTAGCCCGACGAAGTGAAGAAGCC
>REBX01000054.1 GCA_007692505.1 Gemmatimonadales bacterium
TGGCGGCGGAGGGCCATGTGGGGTGGGCGGAGTGCGTGGCCCCCGACGATCCGTCCTACTCCTCCGAGACCGTGGATACGGCCTGGCACGTCCTGGAACGCTTCGTCCTCCCGGATCTCCCGGGGCTGGAGGTGGAGGCGCCCGCCGACGTCATGGCACCCTCCCACTGGATCCGCGGACACCGGATGGCCCGCGCTGCCGTGGAGATGGCGGCCTGGGACCTGGTGGCCCGAGTGCGGGGAGAGCCTCTCCGCCACCTCCTGGGTGCCGACCTCTCCCCGGTGCCCGTGGGGATCAGCATCGGCCTCCAGCCAAGGGACGACGATCTCCTTCGGCGGATCGAGTCCGCCCTGGAGGAGGGGTATCGGCGGATCAAGCTCAAGATTCGCCCCGGCCGCGACGTGGAGATGCTACGGGAGGTCCGGCGGAGGTTCCCCCGCATCCCCCTCATGGCCGACGCGAACTCCGCCTACACCCTGGACGACACACCCCGCCTGCAGGAGATGGACGAGTTCGGACTCCTCATGGTGGAGCAGCCCCTGGGCCACGAGGACCTGCTGGACCACGCGGCCCTCCAGGCCCTCCTGGAGACGCCCATCTGCCTGGACGAGTCGATCCGCTCCGAGGCCGATGCCCGCCTGGCCCTGGCCCTGGGGGCCGGGCAGATCCTCAACGTGAAGCCCGGGCGGGTCGGCGGGCTGGGCGAGTCCCTCCGGCTGGAGGCCCTCTGGCGCCGGGAGGGGGCCGGCGCCTGGGTGGGAGGAATGCTGGAGACCGGGGTGGGACGGGCCCACAACGTGGCGCTGGCCGGGCTGCCCGGCTTCGACCTCCCGGGCGACCTCTCGGCCAGTCGCCGCTACTGGGCCCGCGACATCACGGACCCGGAGTGGGAGCTGGAGGACGGGCACATTCGTCCCCTGGACCGTCCCGGGATCGGGGTGGTCCCCGACGAGGACCGCATCGCCGGCCTCGCCGTCCGCCAGCTCCGGCTGCCGGAGGCCTGACCGTGCTCCGTACCCTCCTCCCGGTCCTCGTCCTCCTCCTGGTGGGGCTCACCCTCCCCCGGGCGGGCTCTGCACCCGTCGCCGGAGGGGAGGAGGTCGGGGTCCACCTGGCCAACGACCCCGGGACCTGGGACGTCCTGGTGGCCGGGGGAACCGTGGTGGATGGCACCGGCCGCCCCGGCCGGCTCGCCGATGTGGCCATCCGGGCGGACCGTATCGTCCGCATCGCCCCTCCCGGGAGGATGGACCCGGCCCTTGCCCTCGACATCATCGATGCCTCGGGGCTCGTGGTGGCACCGGGGTTCGTGGACCTGAACGGCCAGTCCGACTGGCTCTACCTGTCCGATGGCTCGGCAGGGGCGAAGCTCTTCCAGGGAATCACCACCGAGATCATGGGCGAGTCCACCACCCCGGCGCCGGTGGGGCGGAACGTGCCCCTGGCCCAGTCTGCCGGGGCCGAGACCGATGCCCGGCGCCGGGAGGAGTGGCGCAGCTTCGGTGCCTGGCTGGAGGAGATGGAGGCCTCCGGAGTGGCCCTCAACGTGGGGAGCTTCGTGGGAGGGACCACCGTGCGTCGCCACGGCATGGGGATGGCCGAGGGCACCCCGGACCGGGCCGCCATGGACACCATGCGGGCCGTCACGGCCCGAGCCATGGAGGACGGGGCCTTCGGCATCGCCACCGCCCTCATCTACCCTCCGGGCTCCTGGGCCACCACCGAGGAGCTGGAGGAGCTGGCCGGGGTCGTGGCCGGGTACGGGGGGCTCTACGTGACCCACCTGCGCAGCGAGTCCGACTTCATGGAGGAGGCGCTGGAGGAGGCGTTCCGCATCGGGGCGCGTTCCGGCGCTCCCGTGGAGATCCTCCACCTGAAGGTGGCCGGTCGGCAGAACTGGCCCAGGACGGAGTCCCTCCTCCAGTCGCTGGACTCGGTGCGGGCCTCGGGACTGGACGTGGGGGCGACCCTCTACCCCTACACGGCGGCCTCCACGGGGCTCACCGCCTGCTTCCCCCCCTGGGTGCAGGCAGACGGAGCCCTCTACCGAAACCTGGCCGATCCGGCGGCTCGGGATCGGATCCGGGCCGAGATGACCGGACCGCCGGGGCGCTGGGAGAACTGGTGTCGGCTGGCCACCCCCGAGGGGAGCCGGATTGCCACCGTGTCCAACCCGGACCACGTCCGGTGGGTGGGCTCCTCGCTGGCAGAGGTGGCGGAGGAACGGGGGGTCCACTGGACGGAGGCCGCCATGGACCTGGTCCTCCGGGACCGATCCCGGGTGGGGATGATCTACGAGGCCATGAGCGAGGATGGCGTGCGGCAGAAGCTCGCCCTGGACTGGGTCCGGTTCGGCACGGACGGGGCCGGCTTCAACCCCCGGGCCGGCGGTGGGCGGATCCACCCCCGGGCCTACGGGAGCATGCCCCGGATCCTGGGCCACTACGTCCGGGAGGAGGGCGTCCTCACCCTGGAGGAGGCGGTGCGTCGCGGGGCCGGCTCGGCAGCCCATCGGATCGGTCTCCGGGACCGGGGGATCCTCCGGCCCGGCTACCATGCCGACGTCATCGTCTTCGACCCCCAGGCGGTGGAGGAGCGGGCCACCTGGGAGCGGCCCCACCAGGTGGGGGCCGGGATGCACCACGTGTTCGTGAACGGGGTGGCGGTGATCCGGGACGGCGAGGAAACGGGCGCCCGGCCCGGTCGCTTCGTCCGGGGCCCCGGGACTACGGAACGCTGAAGCTCCGGGTCCGGGCCTCATACCGCTGAACCGGCAGGCCCAGCACCCGTACCAGGAGGCGTCTCAGCCCGCGCCCCACGGCCCCTCCCACCTCCGTTCCTCCCTCCACGGCGGGGCCCAGGTCTCCCTGGAGCCAGCGCCGCAGCTCCTCCAGGTCCGAGAGGGAGAGGGTCTCCACCTCCAGGCGGGCCAGGTAGTAGTGGTTCCCGGACTGGCTGGGGGCCAGGGGGATCTCGAGAGAGTTCTGGAGGGCCGTCCGGGCAGCGGCTGCCGAAAACACGTCCTGCTCCAGCCCGTCTCCCGTCTCCACGATGAACCGGTCCGAGAGCGGGTCCTGGCGCACCGATGCCCGCCACTCGAAGCGGTCTTCCTGGCTGTCCAGGAACCGGTCCCGCCAGAGCTCGACCACCAGGCGAATGCGCACCGGGAGGCCGGATTCCAGGCTTCGGGCCACTCCCCCCGACTCCAGGATGGGGCCCAGCCGCGCCTCCACCCTGTCGTCGCCTGCGAGGACCAGCTCGATGGGACGGATGGATTCCGTCTGGCGCGCCTCTCCCGGCGCCGGGACGGCGAACAGGAGGAGGAGGACGGCCACCAGGACGAGGGCCACACCACCTTCGGGTCTCCCCGCCGGACCGCTCCGTCTACCGGGCATGCCGGCACCATCCATGGGTGGTCAGAACCGTTTCTGGAGGCGGACGAAGAAGTTGACTCCCCGATCCCGACGGTTCAGGGGGACGGCCCAATGGAGCCCCAGGGAGCCCAGGTGGAGGCCTACCCCCACATCGGCCCGCACGGGACTGTCCCGGAAGGTGCCCTCCACGCCCATTTCGTCGGCGAGGCTCCAGCCTCGGCCCACGTTTCCGAAGACCGTCCACTCCGGGCGGACGTTCAGGAGGGATCGGAGCTCCCAGTCCTCGACGCCGGCAGCCAGTTCCCGCGAGCCGCCAACCACCGGGAGTGCACCCCGGAGCTCGATTTGCCCCAGCGCGATCCGGTCGCAGCCGTACGATACCCAGGCCGCGCCCTCCACCTCGCCCTGTGGGGAGGCAGCCGTGGCATCACGGGCACCGCAGGCCATGGAGAACCGGGGATGCCCGGGGAGCGAGCCCTCCCCCCCCAGGGTGCGCTGGAACTGGGGGGCAAGCGGGTTCCCGTTCACGGATCCTGCCAGGAGGGCCCGGGTGCTCACGCGGAGGGTTGGACCCAGACGGTTGTAGCGCCTGAGGTCCAGCTCGCCATCGGTACTCAGTGGAAGACTCCCCATGGTCACGGAGCCCGGATCGTCCTCCCCGTCGTTCCCACGAGGAACGGTGAGGGTGCCCCCCATGGTGCGACGGACACGGGCCGACACCCACCAGCCATCGGAGGGTTCGTCGGGGTCGTTCCTCATGTCCAGCTCCGCCTCTGCCCCCAGGGTGCGAACGGACCCCTCGGCCACCAGGGGCTGGAGTCGCCAGGCTGCATCCCGTCCCCGGAGGGTCCAGGGGTCACGGATCGCCGCGAACCCGTGGTCCTCCTCCATGTACGACAGGGCCAGGCGCAGGGGACGCCCCGTGGGTGTGACCTCGGCCCACACCTCCCATCCATCCCTCTCGTACCAGTCCCGGAAGTCCCGGTGGAGGAAGAAGGTGGTGAGGGATGCCTCCATGTCGGAGATGCCCCGGTCCTCGATGGGGCGCACCACGGAACGATGGGCGAAGCCCAGGCGGGCCTCCCCTCGTCCTCCCAGCTCCTGCTCCACCCCGACACGATGCCCAAGGTTGTCCGAGTCCACCTCCAGCCCGGAAACGGAGCGCCACACCGCAAAGCCCTCCACCCGGGTGGGATTCCTGCGACCGGCCTCCAGGACCCCGCCCACACGGATGGGGAGGCCCTCCACCCGATTGTAGGCACCGTCTCCCCTGAGGGTGGGCCGGAGGGAGGCCACGCCCAGGTCCAGCTCCAGGAAGGGCGGGAGCTCGGGACCGGCGGGGGTGCGGAGTTCCACGTCCTGTCCCCGCATCTGGATGCGGAGGGGCGCCATCCAGACTCGAGCCGTGTCCGCCAGGCCCGCGATGCCCGGGCCCTCGATCCGGCCACCGATGACGAGGACCGGGCCCCCAATCCGCGCACCTTCCGCCAGGTGGAGGCTTCCGTTCACCACCG
>REBX01000257.1 GCA_007692505.1 Gemmatimonadales bacterium
GTTCCGCTCCGACGTGCACCGGTCCGCCTTCGGGTGGCGGAGGGTCCCGTACCTGTGGTTCGGGACCATGGCACAGTTCGGCGGCTTCGCCATCCTGCCCTTCGCCCTCCTCCTCCTGGGCGGCGACCATGCGGCCCCGGCATGGATGGGGACGGCGGGGGCCGCCCTGGCCTTCCTCCTGGTGGGGGTGGGCGCGCACACGGTGCAGACCGCCGGGCTGGCCCTGGCCACGGACCTGGCAAAGCCCGAGGAGCGTCCCCGGGTGGTGGCTCTGCTCTACCTCTTCCTCCTGGTGGGGATGATCCTGGCCGGGGTGGCGTACGCAGTCCTCCTCACGCCCTTCTCCCCGGTGCGCCTCATCCAGGTGATCCAGGGGGCCGCCGTCCTCACCGTGGGGCTGAACCTCGTTGCCCTCTGGAAACAGGAGGCCCGGGACCGGGTCCGGGCTGCAGCGCCCAGGGAGACGACCCGCTTCACCGAGGCATGGAGCGACTTCATGGCCGGGGGGCGGGCGGCCCGACTCCTGGTGGCCGTGGGGCTGGGTGCCGCCGGGTTCTCCATGCAGGAGGTCCTCCTGGAGCCCTTCGGCGGCGAGGTGCTGGGGATGGGAGTGGGAGCCACCTCCTTCCTCACGGCGCTCACCGCCTTCGGGGCCGTCCTGGCCTTCGGGTACAGCGCCCGCGCCCTGCAGCAGGGGATGGATGCCTGCCGCCTCGCCGCCATGGGCATGCTCCTGGGCGTGGTGGCCTTCCTGGGTGTGCTCCTCTCCGGGTTCACCGGGTCGGTGCTGGCCCTCCAGGCCGGTGCCTTCGTCATGGGTGGCGGAGGCGGCCTCTTCCTGGTGGGTACCCTGACGGCGGCCATGGACCTGCACGAGACAGAGAGGAACGGGCTGGCCATGGGAGCATGGGGCGCTGTGCAGGCCACCGCCATGGGCCTGGCCGTGGTGGCTGGAGGCGTCATCCGCGACGGCACCACGGCTCTGGCTGCATCGGGCCGTCTGGGACCGGGCATGGAAGGCCCAGCCGCCGGGTACATGGTCGTGTTCCAGGTGGAGATCATTGCCCTTTTCCTGGCCATGATCGCCCTGGGCCCCCTGGTGGCCCGCAATCGCAGAATCGCTGCCGGACGCAGCCGGTCCCGTTTCGGACTGGCCCAGCTTCCCGGCTGACCCCCTAGGGAGACTTCCCAATGAGCTACGACATCAACCTCGCCCAGATCTCGATCTACCTCTTCTGGCTCTTCTTCGCCGGACTGGTGATCTACCTCCGACGGGAGGACAAGCGGGAGGGCTATCCGCTGGAGTCCGACCGGAAGGGGGTGACCGTGCAGGGATGGCCTGCCGTGCCCGAGGGTACCTCGGACCGGTCCACCCGCCTGAAGCACCCTGCCCTGGACCCGTCGGACCCCATGAACTTCATGCCCGAGACCCAGACGGCCCAGCCGGTGGCACGGGCCGAGATGGCCTCGGCAAAGCCGGTGGCGCCGCAGGTCCCGGCCACCCCCCCGGCGGCCGAGGCGGAGTCCCACGACGACGTCTCGAACGACTCCCCCGAAAAGGAGACCCCATGAGCACCCGTCCCCATGCCCCCCATCCCGGCGCGGCCCTGGAGCCCACCGGCAACCCCATGAAGGACGGGGTGGGCGCTGCCGCGTATGCCACGGACCGGGCCGATCGCCCGGACCTCACCCACGACGGCCGACCCCGCATCGTCCCCATGGCCGGCCTGGAGGGCTGGTCCGTGGAGCGCCGGGACCCCGACCCACGGGGAATGCCCGTCTTCGGCTGCGACCGCAAGAAGGCCGGCACGGTCACGGACATCTGGGTGGACCGGGCCGAGCCCGCCGTCCGCTACCTCGCCGTGGAACTGGCCGAAGGGCGGGGCACCGTCCTCCTGCCCATGGGCTTTGCCCGGGTCCGCCGCCGACCTGCCGGCGTCTTCGTGAAGGCGATCCGGGCCGAGCACTTTGCTGACGTCCCGGTGCCGAAGGCCCCGGACCAGATCACCCTCCTGGAGGAAGACATGATCGTGGCGTACTACGCCGGTGGGTACCGCTACGCCGAGCCGGCCCGAAACGAGCCGTTCTTCTGATGGCCGCGCCGACCGCTCCCGCACAGGCGCCGGCGCGCTCCCCCCAGGAGACCGGAGGGCCCCTCGGCGAGGAAACCCCCATGGAACGGAACGAGGGCGAGGCCCGACCCCGGGGGATCCACCTCCCCGGGGTGGAAGAGCCCCTGCCCCCGGGAGAGACCCTCCTGTGGTCGGGGCAGCCCGAACTGGGTGCCACGGCCCGGCACGTCTTCCACCTGAGGGCACTCCTGGTCTATTGGGCCGTGGTGGCCGCCGCCTTCCTGGCCTGGACTGCCGTGGAGGGCGCCTCCGTGGGTGCCCTGGCCGCAGACCTGGCCTGGCTCGCCGTGGTGGCGGGGGTGGGGACCGCCATTGTCTACGGGTTTGCCTTCATGGTCCGGAAGACCACCCTCTATGCCATCACGGATCGGCGGGTGGTGATGAAGATCGGGATCACCCTGCCCGCCGTGTTGAACCTCCCCTACCACACCCTGGGTCGGGTAGACCTCCGGTCCTTTCCCGACGGCTCCGGGGACGTGGTCCTGACCCCGGCCACCGGGGACCGGGTGGGGTGGCTCTTCCTCTGGCCCCATAACCGCCCCTGGCGGGTGCGGGACCCCCAGCCCGCCCTCCGGGGCGTGGCCAATGCCGAGCAGGTGGGCCGCTGGATCGCCGACGGCGTCCGCGAGGCCCGGTCCGCCGCCGACAGCCCGGACGACCTCCCGGACGGAGACGGCACATGACCTGGGTGAACGTGGAGGACGACGGACCCCGGGAGATCCTCCCCCCGGCGGCCCTCAAGGCCGTGGGTGTCCTCCTGGCGACGGTGGTGGTCCTTGCCCTGGTGGCTCGCATCACCGGGATGGGTGCGGTCCTGAACCCCGGCGAGGATGCCCGCGACGCGGTGGCGGAGCGGTGGCTCGTCTTCGAGATGGAGGGGGGCCTCGAGGACCGCATGGTGGTTCGCAATGCAGAGACCGGGGACGTACTTTCGGAACTGTTGCCCGGCGAGGGTGGTTTTCTCCGGGGCGCGATCCGTCCCCTGAATCGGGAGCGGACCCGCGTGGACCAGGATCCGGCCGAAGCATACCGCCTGGTCCTCTGGTCCGACGGCGCCCTGGTGCTGGTCGATCCCCTCACCGACCTGGTGGTGGACCTGCACGCATTCGGGCCCACCAATGCAGGTGCGTTCGCGGCCCTCCTTCCCCGGGTGGAGAGGGGGGCGGCAGCCACGTCCCCACCCCCCCATGCTGGAGGCATTGCCCCATGACCGCAGTCGGATGGATTGCCGGGGGAGCCATCGCGCTCCTCCTCGTGATCTGGTTCTTCTGGCGCCGGACCGAGACCGTGCCGTGTCGTCTCGACCTGGAGCGCACCCACGAGCACTTCCACGCCCACGTGGAACTCATGGAGTTCTTCCCTGAACCCGGCGACTCCGTCCGGGTGGAGGGCGATGGCGACCTGGTGCGCCTCGAGTATGGTGAGGCCGCCCAGCGGGAGGCCCATGCCGTGGTGACCCGGGCGAGCCGTCTGCGCCGATGGTGGACCCGGTTCACGGGTCGACTGGAATTCTACGAGCTGTACGAGGTGGGCTTCGAGTAACCGTTCGCACCGGACCCCGCCGGATTCACGCACCACCGTCCCCGAGACGCCCGCACCGTTTCAGGAGTTCCATCCATGTACCCGACGACCACGAAGGCCCCGGTCAACGAGACCACGAAATACGCCCAGAAGGACGCCGCCCTGGCGCCCCGCTTCTATACCACCGATTTCGACAAGATGGACGAGATCGACCTGGAACCGGTGCGGGAGGAGTGGGACCGTCTCCTCCAGGAGTTCCGGGACGACCCGAACAAGAAGCACTTCAAGCGCACCGAGGAGTTCGAGGGCGACTGGTCCCACCTGGAGATCCGGGACGAGTTCATCGAGTTCCTGGTGAGCTCCATTACCGCCGAGTTCTCGGGGTGCATCCTCTACGCCGAGATCAAGAAGCGGGTGAAGAACCCGGACCTGGCGGAGCTCTTCGGCCACATGAGCCGGGACGAAGGCCGCCACGCCGGCTTCATCAACGGGACCCTGAAGGACCTGGGCGTGGGGGTGGACCTCTCCTTCCTCACGAAGACGAAGAAGTACACCTTCTTCCAGCCCAAATTCATCTTCTACGCCACGTACCTCTCCGAGAAGATCGGCTACGCCCGCTACATCACGATCTACCGGGCCCTGGCCGAAAGACCGGAACTCCAGTTCCACCCCATCTTCAGCTGGTTCCTGGACTGGTGCAACGACGAGTTCCGCCATGGCGAGGCCTTCGCGGCCATCATGCACTCGAACCCGAAGTACATCACGGGGCGGAACAAGCTCTGGATCCGGTTCTTCCTCCTGGCGGTGTTCTGCACCATGTGGGTCCGCGACCACATGCGGTCCACCTTCTACGAGGCCATGGGGATGGACACCACCGAGTACGACCTGGATGTTTTCCGGAAGACGTCGGAGATCTCGAAGCAGGTCTTCCCCGTGGTGCTGGACTTCGAGAACCCGAAGTTCATCCGCCGGATGAACCGCATGGTGGAGAACACCCGGAAGATCGAGGAGACCCGGGAGAAGGGAGGCCCGATCCAGGCCATCCGCCGGGGATTCCTCATGCTGGCAAACGGCTACCAGTTCGGCCGCCTCTACACCATGAAGGCCCACAAGAACGAGGTGCCGAAGGACTTCCGGCTCACGCCGGCGTACTGACCGGG
>REBX01000086.1 GCA_007692505.1 Gemmatimonadales bacterium
CGTCCACCCCCAGCCAGAGGGGGCGGTCCGTCTCGCCGGGGGCCCCCCGCACCAAGCCGTGGAGGGCCAGGAGGTCGCCCAGGTCTGCCGCCCGGTCCTCGGTACGGGCGAAGAGGAGGACGTGGTCCACGTCCTCGCCGTCCAGAAGGCGGCTCACGTGGGCCGCCAGCGCGGTGCCCACCTCGGTGTCCACTACCTGGAGGGCCAGCCGTCCCCTGCGGACGGGGCTCTCCGGCGGGACCTCCCGGGCTGCATCGGAGGGGATGTGGACGGCCCGCTTCAGGTGGGCGTCGGCGAACGCCCGCACCGCGGGGGAAACTGGTTCCGATGCCATGACCCACTGCACGGGGTCCTCCCTGCGAGCCAGGAGGGCCCGGACGGCCTCCAGGCGTTCACCGGTCTCCGGCGGGGCCGCGAGGGCATCGGCAGAAAGCGCACAGACCATGTGGACCGAGTCCAGCGAAATCCGGCCCGACTCGGCTTCGGCCAGGATGTCGTCCGGCGTTCCCACCAGGACCTGGGCCAGCTCCGGAAGGGCGAAAGGGCCGCCCAGGGCCGCCACCCGATGCCCCGTCCCCAGGGCCAGGCGAGCCATGGACCGGGCGAACTCCACGGCCTCCGACTCCACGGGGACCAGGACCAGGCCCTGCAGGGGGGCCCCCGGTCCGGCCTGGGTGCGCTGCAGGAGTCCCGCTGCGCAGGCGGAGGGCACGCCCGAGCCGGGGCCACCCCGCACCAGGAGGGAGTTCTCCCTCAGGAGGACGGGCAGGAGGTCGGCCTGCAGCTCGGTGGGCTCCTCGAGCCCCTCGCTGGCCAGAGATTCCACGAGTTCGGGGTTCAGTCCCAGGTCCTCGAAGGTGTCCATTCGGTTCAGTCCGTTCGCTTGGTTCGGGGGGGTCCGGAGGCCGGACCGGATCGGAGCGGGGCCGGATTCAGGATGGATCGCCGGATCCGGGGCCAGGCGTGTCGCCGGCCTCGTAGGGCAGGTGTTTCAGGAACTTCTGGATCTCGTAGTCCATCCGGGAGGTGCGGAGGCGATCCGTCTGGGCCGTCACCTCGGTGTAGTGGTAGTGGGGGTGGGCCGACAGGTTCACCGTCCCCTCCTCGCCGGTCCAGGTGGCGGCGTGGTCGGTGGAGCGGGACCGGCTCAGTCCGATGCGCTCCGGGAGGATCTCCTCGGCGCGCTCCAGGACTTCGGCGGGCTTCAGGATGGTCTTGCGCACGTATCCGGCCATGGTCGTCGGTCTGTTCAGGTTGGAGAGGGTCGGAGGAAGGCGGCCAGGGACTCGGGGTCCCGGAAACCCTCCAGGCGGGTCGGGGGGGCGTTGGGGTCGGGGTCGTCGGGGGTGCCGGGGTCGGCGGTCCACTCCAGGGTGGGCACCCCACGGACGCCCCGCCGGAGGATGTTGGCCCGGGCCTCCTCCACTGCCGGCCGGAACCGGTCCACACCCAGCACGGTGCGGGTCTCGGCGGGATCGAGCCCCACGGCGGAGGCCAGCTCCACCAGGGCATCCACCCGTCCCAGGTCCACACCTGCCTCGAAGTGAGCCTCGAAGAGTGTCTGGAGGATGGCAGGGAGGCAACCCTGTTCTGCGGCGTGGAGGGCGAGCTCGTGGGCCTTCCGGGTGCGGGGCACCACGTCGGGGGTGCGGAGGGCGATGCCGTGGTTCCGGGCGTCGGTGGCCAGGGACTCGTGCATCTCCACCCAGAGGGGGGCTGCGGGATCCAGCGGGGGGCGGTGGGGTGGGGCGAGCTCCAGGGGCTCCCAGATGGCGCAGGCCGCCAGGTCCTCCGGGAGGAGGGCGTGGACGAGCCGGGACCCGGGGTCGACGAAGTCGAAGCTGATGCGGAGGCGCCTGGATGCCACGGAATCGTCGTCCGGAAGACCTGGGAATGTGGGTCCGGTCCGCACCCTCTGGGCGGCGGACCGGTCCTGTCATCGGCCCGGGGCCGATCCGGAAGATCATGGTTTTGGGGGTTCCGGATCAAGGAGGGGTGCCGGGGAGCCCCGCTGTTCCTCGGGAAGCTCCCCCCGCATATTGAGGCGGTGGCCCCCGTTCGGCCCCTCTCCAGTTCGAACCCTCCGGTCCCCAACCCCCCCATCGCATGGAATTCAGCTCGAACGTCTCCCGGCTCTCCCCCTCGGCCACCATTGCCGTGAGCACGCTGGCCCGGACCCTCCGGGCGGAGGGTCGCGACATCGTGAACCTGAGCGCCGGGGAGCCCGACTTCCCCACACCGGAGTGGATCGCCGACGCCGCGGTGCAGGCGATCCGGGACGGGGAGACCCGCTACACCCCGGCCCCGGGGATCCCCGAGCTCAGGGCGGCGGTGGCGGAGGATGCCGCACGGGACGCCGTGCCTGGCTGGGCCCCCGAGGCCTCGCAGGTGGTGGTCACGTCGGGGGCGAAGCAGGCCCTCTTCAACGCCATCTTCGCCCTCTTCGGTCCCGGCGACGAGGTCCTGGTGGCCACGCCCTACTGGACCAGCTATCCCCAGATGGTGGGGCTGGCCGGCGCAGACGCCGTCCCGGTGCAGGGGCCTGCGGAGCGGGACTTCCGCCTGGACGCCGGGACCCTGGAGGCGGCCCGGACCCGTCGGACCCGGGGTCTCATCCTCTGTTCGCCCTCCAACCCCACCGGAAGCGTCTACGATGCCGGGGAGATCGAGGCCGTGACCCGCTGGGCGAAGGAACACGGGATCGTGGTCATCTCCGACGAGATCTACCGGCACATCTCCTTCGTCACGGAGCCGGGAACCCGCGCGCCGGGCCTCATGGGGGTGGACCCGGTCCACGTGGGCCCCCATGTGGTGGTGGACGGCGTGTCCAAGGCCTACGCCATGACGGGTTGGCGGATCGGCTGGGCCATCGCCTCCGGAGAGGTGGCGGGAAAGCTGTCCGCCCTCCAGAGCCACACCACCTCCAATGCGGCGACTCCCTCCCAGCACGCGGCCCTGGCGGCCCTCCGGGAGCGGAGCCGGGCCGATGCGGCCATCCGGGAGATGGTGGTCGCCTTCCGCAGGCGGAGGGACCTGGTGGTGGAGGGCTTCCGGACCCGCCTGCCCCACCTGGAGCTGGTGGAGCCCCAGGGTGCCTTCTACCTCTTCGTCCGCATCGACTCGGAGTTCGGGGGCGAGGTGACCGGGTCGCAGGCCTGGTGCAGCGCGGTCCTGGAGGAGACCGGGGTGGCCATGGTCCCGGGGGCAGCCTTCGGGGACGACCGCTGGGCCCGGCTCAGCTATGCCACCTCCGACGACCGCCTGGAGGAGGCGGTGCGCCGGCTGGCCGAGGGGCGGACCCGGACCGGCCCCGCCACCCCGGGGGGGGCGCGGTGACCCCGACGAAGGGCGACAGGGGCGGGAAGGGGCGCGGCGGACAGGACCGCAGCGGCGGGGCCCACGGCGCCCCCGAGTCGCCGGTAGACGCCGCCACCACCCGGTGGATCGAGGACCGCTACGCCCCGGAGGATGCGGCCCTCCGAGACCTCCGGACCCGCCTGGTGGAGGACCCGGAGCTGCCGTCCATCCAGCTCCCCCGCATCGCCGCCCGTACCATCCGGTTCCTCCTGGACCTGGCCGGCGCCCGGAGGGTGGTGGAGGCCGGCACCCTGGCCGGCTACTCGGCCCTCTGGATTGCCCGGGCCCTTCCGGAAGACGGCGAGCTCCTCACCCTGGAGCGGGAGCCGGATCGGGTGGAGCGGGCCCGCACCGAGCTGGCGGGGGCGGGGCTGGGGACGGCCAGCCGGCCCCGGGTGGATGTGCAGCAGGCCGAGGCCGGCGCCGAGCTGGAGGGGTTGGCCGAAGCCGTGGAGGCAGGCGAGTCGGCGCCCTGGTGCGCCGTCTTCCTCGATGCGGACAAGGAGGGCCTCCCGGGCTATGCCCGCTCCGCGCGGCGGATGCTCCGCCCCGGTGGCCTCCTCCTGGTGGACAACGTCCTCTGGAAGGGTCGGGTGGTGGCGGGGGCCACGGGCGACTCCGGGACTGCGGCCATCCTCCGGCTCCACGAGGAGGTGCAGGCGGCCAGGGAGTGGGACGCACTGGTCCTCCCTGTGGGCGACGGACTGCTGGTTGCCCGTCGCCTCTGAGGCTGGCGGAGGGGGGCGGCCTCCTGAACGGGTGCGGCGGCCAACGCCCTTCGCCGACGATCCAGCCCTCAGCCAGGACGGCGGTCCAGCCCCTCGTCCAGGAGGCGACGGCAGGTGCGCTCCACCAGGTCGAAGACCTCCACGAACCCGTCGGGACCCCCGAAGTAGGGGTCGGGGACGTCCAGGTCGTCCCCCGCCTCCGGGTCGAACTCCCGGAAGAGGCGGAGTTCGGCGGTGGCGTTCTCCCCGACCCCCTCCCGCACCGACTCCAGGTCCGTCCGGTTTGAGTCGTCCATGGCCAGGACCAGGTCGAAGGTCCGGAAGTCCTCCGCGGTGACCTGCCGGGCCCTGGAGTCCAGGGAGACCCCCCGCTCCGCCGCCACCTGCCGGGCTCGGGGGTCGGCCCGGTCCCCGATGTGCCAGTCGCCGGTGCCGGCGGAGTCGATCCGCCAGAGGTGGGTCTCCCCGGTCTCCTCCACCAGGTGTCGGAACACCCCTTCGGCCATGGGGGACCGGCAGATGTTGCCCAGGCAGACGAAGAGCACGGAGCGGGACTCGGAGGATGGGGGCTCGGTCATGGGAGGGTCATGGCGGGGGCGGGAAGACGGGACCGGAGGGGCGGCGCGGGAGTATGGTCCCGGGGGCCACCGTGTCCGGAACGGCCGGATGCCGATACCTTTCACAAAAGGTCCTTCGGGTCCTACCGGGAAGCCCCTGGCAGGATCCGGAGTCGCACGCTGGTACATCATCGGGAGACGAAAGCTTGGAAGAGGCACAGACGTTCGAGGAGATGGGGCTGTCGGAGGCCCGGCTCGCCGCCATCGAGGCGCAGGGCTGGAGCATTCCCACCCCCATCCAGAAGAAGGCGATCCAGCCGGCCCTCCAGGGCACGGACGTGGTGGGGATCGCCCAGACCGGAACCGGGAAGACGGGTGCGTTCATGATCCCGTCGCTGGAGCAGATCGAACCCGGCGGCGGACTCCAGGTGCTGGCGCTTTGTCCCACCCGGGAGCTGGCGCAGCAGGTGGCCGAGGATGCCCGGCTCCTCTCTCGCGGGACCTCCGTGAGGGTGGCCGACATTGTGGGGGGCGTGAACTACGACCCCCAGAACGAGGCCCTGTCCTCGGGATACGAGGTCATCGCCGCCACCCCCGGTCGCTTCAACGACCACATGGAGCGGGGCAACGTGGACCTGTCCAATCTCCGGGTCCTCATCCTGGACGAAGCGGACCGGATGCTGGACATGGGATTCCGCCCCCAGATCGAGGACGTCCTCCGGCGCTCCCCGCAGTCCCGGCAGACCATGCTCTTCTCGGCCACAATGCCCAATGGCGTGCACGCCCTGGCCCTTCGGATCACGAAGGACGCGGTGTGGGTCGAGGCCACGCCTCAGGGGACCACGGCGGAGGGCATCGAGGAGATGGTGTACACGGTGAAGCCCGGGAAGAAGCCCGAGCTCCTCATGTACCTCCTGGAGCGGCCCGGCTGGAACCAGGTCCTGGTCTTCACCCGGACGAAGGCTGGCGCCGACGTCCTCCGGGGCCACCTGGAGAAGGCCGGTGTGGGCGTGGACGTCATGCACTCCGACCGCGGCATGAAGCAGCGGGTGCGCGCGCTGGACCGGTTCTCCAGCGGATCCATCCGGGTCCTGGTGGCCACCGACGTGGCGCAGCGGGGGCTCGACGTGGAGGGGATTTCCCACGTGGTGAACTACGACGTACCGCAGGACCCCGAGGACTACGTCCATCGGATCGGCCGGACGGGTCGGGCCGGGGCCGCAGGGAATGCGGTGACCTTCGTGGTCTCCACGGACCTGGGCTTCCTCCGCTCCATCGAGATGCGCCTGAAGCGGAAGCTCCCCCGGGAGAGCCTGCCCGAGTTCGACTACGCCCAGGGCGGCACCTCCAAGGCCACCCTCTCGGGCCGTCCCCGCCGGACGCGCACCGGTGGGGGCATGGGGTCCAAGTCCGCCTCGGAGCTTTCTCCCGAGGAACTCGAGGCTCTGCTGAACCCCGACTCCTGACCCCCGACCCCGTCGCCTGGAGGCCCGGTGCTCCCTGACCGCCGTGACAGCTCGCTCCCCAGCGGGGTCCCCGATTTCGACCACCGCGCCCTGAACGAGATCTCCTTCGAGGCGGGCGGAGAGTTTTGCCTTTCGGTGGGCGGGTCGGAGAGCCACGTCGAGCAGGTGGAGCCCCCACCCCTCCCGGCGCGCCATCGCCGGACCACTTCGTGAGGTTGCGGCCCGGTGGGGCCGGGGGAGGGCCTGCCGGGCGCCGGAGGTGCCCGGGGTTCGTCCTCGTCCTCCTCTTCCCTTCCGTCCTGCTGGTGGGCTGCACCCTGGAGCCGCGGGAGGGAGCAGACGAGGTGGATCCGGGACTCGACCTTTCCCTCGACACTGCAGCTTCCCCGGACACCCTGCCGGGCTCGGACCGTCCCCCTCCGCGAGACCCCGAGGAGGCCGTCCAGGTCGTCATGGAGGTGTTCCGGGAGGCGACACGTGTTGGAGACCTCTCCCTGGCCCTCTCCCTCCTGGACCGGGAGGCCGTCCTGGTGGATGACGGCCTGCCCGGAGGCGCAGCCGGGCCCACGGGGACGGCGCCGGGAGGGGAGGCCTTGGAGGAGCGCACCCGGGGGGAGTTCGTGGTGGAGATGCGCAGGCGCCATGCCGACGGACTCCGCTTCGGGGTGGAATCCGTCCGGGTGCGCCTCGAGGGTCCCCATGCCCTGGTCTTCACCACGCTTCGGGCGGAGCAGCTGGAGCCCGGCGATCCGGAGGCCACCGGCGAAACCGCCCGTGTCCTGGAGACGGCGGTTCTCCGGGGCACCGATGATGGATGGCGCATCGTCCACATGCATCGCTCGGGCACACCCGACGGGCCCTGAGGGCTCGCGTCGGGCCTCGGGTTGCCCACTTTCCAATCCCCAAGGCCGAATTCCCAGCATGCCCAGCCTCTCCGACGTCCAGGCCGCCCGCACCCGAGTACGGGACCAGCTGACCCTCACCCCACTGACCCGCAGCCGGACCTTCGAGGACCTGGTCCGGTCACGCCTCCACTTCAAGTTCGAGAACCGTCACCGGACGGGCTCGTTCAAGGAGCGGGGGGCCATCAACCGGCTCCTTCACCTCACGGAGGAGGAAAAGGCCAGGGGCGTCATCACCGCCAGCGCCGGGAACCACGCTCAGGCCGTGGCCTTCCACGCCACCCGGATGGGGATTCCCGCCACGGTGGTCATGCCCGAGACCACGCCCCTCATCAAGGTGACGAACACGCGGCGGCACGGGGCCGAGGTGATCCTCCACGGACAGCGGTTCTCCGAGGCCATCGAGGAGTCCCGACGGCTGGAGGAGGAACGGGGCCTGGTCATGATCCACGCCTACGACGACGAACTGGTCATCGCAGGGCAGGGGACCATGGGGCTGGAGATCCTGGAGCAGCTTCCCGAGGTGGACACGGTGGTCATCCCCCTGGGTGGGGGCGGGCTCATTGGGGGCACGGCCCTGGCGGTGCGGTCCCTCAAGCCTGACGTGCGCTTCGTGGGTGTCGAGGTGGAGGCGGCTCCTTCCGCCTACCGTTCCCGCCAGGAGGGCCAGGTAGTGGCCATCGAGACCTCCGAGACCCTGGCCGACGGGATCGCGGTGAAGCGGGTGGGGGATCGGACCTTTCCCCTCATCGAAGAGTTCGTGGACGAGATCGTCCTGGTGAAAGAGGAGCCCATCGCCCGGGCCATCCTCCACCTCCTGGAGCGGGAGAAGACCGTGGTGGAGGGGGCGGGGGCCGCCGGGCTGGCGGCCCTCATCTCCGGCCGCATCCAGGTGGAGCCCGACGAGAACGTGGTGGCCGTCCTCTGTGGCGGGAATATTGATGTGAACATGCTCTCCCGGATCATCGACCGGGGACTGGTGGACGATGGACGCCTGGCCCGCCTCCGGATCACCGTTCGGGACCGGCCCGGGAGCCTGGCCCGCCTCACGGACCTGGTGGCCCGGGCCGGCGCCAACGTCCTGGAGGTGGTCCACCAGAGGGCCTTCGCCGACATCTCGGTGGGCGAGGTGGAGATCATCATGCACCTGGAGACCCGGGGTCGGGACCACGTGGAGGAGATCCTCCACCTCATGGCAAACCGGGGGCTCGAGGTGGTGGAGGTGGTCCGGCCCAGTCGGCCGGGATACTGACCCCGGGAGATCGGAGGGCCTGGAAGGCCGTCCGGATGGACTGGAGGTGGATCCCAACCGTGGTGGTCACCGGGTCGCCATAGCCCCCGGCCATGGCCAGGACCAGGGGGATGCCCCGCTTGATCGTGGCCTCGACCACTCTCCGGTCCCGCCGGGCCAGCGCCGTCCTGGATACGTCCAGCCGGCCGAGCCGGTCCCCGGACCAGGCATCGGCGCCGGCGAGGTACACCACCAGGTCCGGCTGGAACTCCTCCACTGCCCGGGCCAGGAGGTGGTCCACGGCCTCCTGGAAGGCGGCGTCCCCCGCCCCGTCGGGAAGAGGGAGGTCCAGATCGCCTGCCTCCTTCCGGAAGGGGAAGTTGGAGGCCCCGTGGAGGGAGGCGGTGAAGACGCTGGGGTCCCCCTGGAAGATCCGGGCGGTGCCGTTCCCCTGGTGCACGTCGGTGTCCACCACGGCGGCGGTACGGATGAGCCCCTCCCACTGGAGGGCCCGGATGGCGACGGCGGCGTCGTTGAAGACACAGAACCCCTCCCCCTGGCCCTCCATGGCGTGGTGGGTTCCCCCGGCAAGATTGGCCCCGGCCCCGTGGGTCAGGGCGCTCCGGGCACCGTCCAGCGTGCCCCCTACGGAACGTCGGGACCTCTCCACGAGTTCTTCCGACCAGGGAAAGCCGATCCGGCGGACCTCCGCCGGGGAGAGGGCCCCGCCCACCACGCGGCTCACCCAGTCGTGGGTGTGGACCCGGAGGAGTTCCACGTCGGTCGCCCCTGCAGGACGGAGGAGGCGGGCGCCCCCAAGTTCGGGGTCCCGGGCCACGGCCTCCCGGAGGAGGCGATACTTCTCCATGGGGAAGCGGTGCCCCTCCGGCAGGGGCAGCACGAATTCGTCCGTGTGGAAGATGACCATGACCTCGGGGGACCCTCCGCCCCCTCCGGGGGTTCCCCGGCACGCCCGGTCCGAACAGGGGCTGGCACTCCTTGTGGACCGGTCCTCCGACACCCACCTTCGCTCCCAACCATGGTCCACCCTTCCCGCTCATCCGGCTTCGTTCCTCACCGTCCTCCCGGGGGTCGGCTGCCCGTGGCGAGGGTCCTGCCCCTCCTCCTGGTGGCCCTCTTCATGGCGGCTCCCCTGGAGGCGCTGGACGACGGCGGGGTGGACGGGCGGGTCCGGGACGCCGACGGGCGCCCCCTGAGGGCCGTCACCGTGGTGGCCCTCGCCCCCGGCGAGGAGGAGCCCCTCCGAACGGTGGAGACGGATGCCACCGGGTACTACCGCATCCAGCCCCTCCCGGAGGGCACGATCCGGCTGCGATTCATCCGGCTGGGGCACGATGCCGTGGAGGTGGAGGTGGAGGTCCCCGACGAGGGCAGGGTCCGTCTGGACGTGGAGATGGCCCGGGGCGCCATCGGCCTGGAGGCGCTGGAGGTCACCGGTGAACGCAGCCGGACCCGGGTTCGTTTCGAGGACGATGCGGGGATCACGTCCCGGGAGATCAGTGGGGACCAGATCCGACTCCTCCCCGGCCTGGCCGAATCCGATCCCGTGCGCGCCGTGGAGATCCTCCCGGGTGTGGTGGCCCCCACGGATTTCTCCGCGGCCTTCCACGTCCGGGGCGGGTCGTCGGACCAGAACCTCATCGTCCTGGATGGATTCCCCCTCTTCAACCCCTTCCACATGGGGGGGATCTTCTCCGTCTTCAACTCCGACCTGGTGGACCGGGTGGAGCTGGCCAGCGGGGGGTTCCCCGCCCAGTTTGGGGGCCGGGTCTCCTCCGTGCTGCAGGTGGAGTCGGATCCCGGGCCCGGAGAGTTCCAGCTGGATGGTGGGGTCTCCCTCCTGGCGGCTCGCATGGCCCTCTCCGGTGGCGTTCCCGAGGGCGTGGAGGATCGACTGGGGCTGGAGTCCGCCCGGTGGCGGCTGGCGGCTCGCCGCTCCTGGATCGACCAGGTGGCTCGCCCCTTCACGGAGGTCCCATACCACATCACCGACCTGCAGGGCGTCTTCGAGGCGTGGGACCGGAAGGGGAACCGGTGGACCCTAACGGCCTACACCGGCGAGGACGTCATGGACCTGGGGCGGGTGGAGCAGGAGGACTTCCCCCTGCGCATCACCGTGGACTGGGGCAACGACGTATTGGGCGCACGCTGGCTCCGGGCGCTGGAGGGAGGCGGTTCCCTTGAGGCACGGGCTGGACTCACCCGTTTCTCCACCTCCCTGGGCTTCGTGGACTTCGACGACACCCGGTTCACCAGCGGGATCGACCAGTGGACCCTGGCGTTCCAGGGTGATCGCCCGGTGGGTGGGGGATGGACTCTGGGGGCCGGGATCCAGGCTGATCGGTACGACTGGGCGAACTTCGCGGAAACGGGAGGCACGGTGTTCGCCGACGACGCGGGTGCCGGGTGGAGCTCCGCTGTCTTCGGACAGGTGAAGTGGGCCCGGCCGGGGAGCTGGCTCCTGGAGGCCGGGGTCCGAGTGGAGGGATGGAGTCCGGAGGTGGGCCCGGGGATCGTGGAGCCCACTCCCAGGCTGGCCGTGAAACGCTTTTTCCTGGGAGGGGACGCGGCCCTCAAGGCGTCGATGGGGCGGTACACCCAGGTCCTCCACTCCGTCCGGGACGAGGAGCTCCCCCTTGGCATCGACGTATGGCTCACCGCAGGGGAGGACGTCCCTCACGTGGTCTCGGACCAGGTCCAGGTGGGCGTGGAGACCTTCCCGCGGCCGGGGTGGTTCGTGGCCCTCGACGGCTACTACCGGGACTTCACCGGGGTCATCACGAACAACCTGGCCAGCGACCCCAACATCTCGGGGGACACCTTCCTGGCCGGGACCGGACGGGCCTGGGGGTCCGACCTCTTCGTGGAACGAAGCGGAGAGGGGGTGACCGGATCCCTCTCCGTCTCCTGGCTCAGGGCGGAGCGCACCTTCCCGGACTTCGCATCCGGCCAGCCCGGGCGGCCTCCCATCACCTTCCCGCCCATCAATGACCGACGCCTGGACGTGGACCTGGTCCTCCGTGCCCCCTTGCCCCGGGGCTGGGAAGGAGGGCTGCGTTGGCACGTGGGGTCGCCCATCCCGTACACTCGACCCCTGACCGGATTCCCCCTCTTTGGCCCCCGCCAGACCCGCCTTGGCCGCCTCCGGTGGGAGGGAGCTGCCGTGGACGAGGACGGAGCCGCCGACCCGGAGGCAGGCGCGGGGGAGACGGGTGTGATCCTGGGGCCGCGCAATGCTGCCCGCTACCCGTGGTACCATCGGATGGACGTGTCGGTGCGGAAGACGTACCAGCGGGAATGGGGCCAGATCACGCCCTACCTGGACATCCTGAATGTCTACAATCAGGGCAACGTCCTCTTCTACTTCTACGACTACCAGACGGACCCGGCGACCCGGACCGGGCTCTCCATGTTTCCGGTTCTCCCCACGGTGGGTTTCGAAGTGAGGCTCCGGTAATGCCCCTCCTCCGGCGCCTGTGGCTTCCGACCCTCGTCCTACTGGCGGCGGGGTGCGAGCTGGGCGAGGTCACCGTGGCCGATCCCGAGCAGGTCATGGTGGCCGAGGTCTGGTTGCGGAGCGGTCCGGAGGGCTCGTCCGGCGTGGGGCTCATCTACCGGACTCCCGGCCCCGAGAGGGGCGAGCTGGAGGGAGGTGGGATTCGGATCATCGACGAGGACGGGAACGTCCGTGACTTCGGGGACCGCCTTCAGGCCTCCGAGTGCACGGAGGGTCGTTTCCCCAGCCTGGTAGAGGCCGCCTGTTTCATCCTGGAGCCCGAGGAGGCTGAGATCCTTGTGCCCGGGGCAACCTATCAGGTGGAGGTGGACCTGCCGGGAGGGGGTGTCCTGGAGGGGGTCACCACCCTTCCCGGGGCCTTCGAAATGGTCCAGCCGGTTCGTCGGGGGATTTCCTGCAATCTGCCGTCGGAAACCCCCCTTCCCTTGGCGTGGACCCAGGCGTCCGGGGTGTGGAGCTACATCCCGGAGGCAGAGATCTCCGGGCTCCCTGCGGCCCTTGCCCCCAGGGGGATCGTCGTACCCACGGATCCCGTGACTCTGCTGGGCCTGTCGATCTCCCAGGCCGATACGACCATTGCATTCCCCGGGGAGTTCGGACTCTTCAATCGCTTCTCCGGAGACCGTGACCTCCTGGTTGCCCTGCAGGACGGCCTTCCTGCAGGGGCGGGTGTCACCGGCCAGGTCGTGGTGGCGGCCCAGGACCGGAACGCCACGAACTGGCTTCGGGGGGGACCCTTCAATCCCTCCGGTACGGTGCGAATCCCCTCCCTCTTCGGGGACGGGACGGGAGTGGCTGGCGGGGTGGTGACTCGGGGCTTCACCTTCCGGGTGGATGATTCCGCCTTCCCGCCCTGCCTTCCCCCCGCCTGAGCCCGCTCTACCGGGAGGGGTCCCGTGCCTCCAGGATGGAGGCCAGCTTCGTCACCACCATGTCGATGGCCACCCGGTTCTTCCCACCCTCGGGGATGATCACATCGGCCCATCGGCGGGAGGGCTCCACGAACTCCAGGTGCATGGGACGCACCGTGTCCTGATACTGGGTCACCACCGATTCCAGCGACCGACCCCGCTCCCCCATGTCGCGGACGAGCCGGCGGATGAACCGGATGTCCGAGTCCGTGTCCACGAAGATCCGGATGTCCATGAGCTCCCTCAGGTCGGGCTCGGCCAGGACCAGGATCCCGTCCACGATGAGGACATCGGTGGGGCGGACACGGAGGGTCCGGTCCGTCCGGGCGTGGGTGCGGAAGTCGTAGACGGGGACGTCCACCGCCTCTCCGTTCAGGAGGGACTGGACGTGCGCAACGAGGAGCTCGGTCTCAAGCGCCTCGGGGTGGTCGAAGTTGATGGCCGCCCGGGTGTCCTCCGGCAGGTGGGCGAAACTCCGGTAGTAGGCGTCGTGGTGGATCACGCCCACCCGGTCGGGTCGGAGCTGCTCAAGGATGGCCCGGACCACCGTGGTCTTGCCGGAGCCGCTTCCTCCCGCCACGCCCACCACCACCGGGGGGGAGGCCTCCCGGCTCACCCGTCCGCCCCGGCATCGGCTTCCACCGGGCCCGAGACCCGGATCTTCCCGGCCAGTTCGAATCCCACGGCCAGGGGAGTGCCTTCGGCTCCACCGACCCGCACGGACACGGGCCCGTTGAAGGGAGCCTGTCCCTCCACGGCCAGGAGCACCCCGGGCATGAGCCCCCGGGCCTCCAGGTAGCGGAGTCGATCCCCGTCATCGTCCCGGACGGCCCGGATCCGGACCGACGTGCCCGGGTGGGCATCCACCAGCGTGGTGCGGCCCGTGGACTCGATGGTGCCGGCCCGGGTGGGGATGGGGGCGCCGTGGGGATCCCGGCGGGGATTCTCCAGCGCCTCGGCCATCCGGTCGATGAGTTCCTCGGAGGCGGCGTGCTCCAGTCGTTCCGCCTCCTCGTGGACGTCGTCCCAGGAATAGCCCAGGCGTTCGCTCAGGTAGGTCTCGAGGATCCGGTGCCGCCGGATGATACGAAGGGCCGCTGTCACCCCCGTCTCCGTCAGACGCACACCTCGATAAGGGGCGTGCTCCACGTACCCGCTCTCGGCCAGCCGTTTCATCATCCCGCTCACCGAGGACGGCTGGACATCCATGGCCTCCGCAATCCGGCTGGTGGAGGCCGGATCGCCCTCTTCCGAGAGGGCATAGATGGCCTTCAGGTAGTCTTCGACCGACCGTGAGAGGCGGGGGGATTCGGGGGGCATGGGCCGGAGAGGGAGGGGAGGAGTATCGAGGATCAATCTACCCGGCGCCTTGGCACAGGTCGACCCCGAACGATGTATATTCGGGACGTCATCCCTGTCCACACCCGGTCCGGAGGCATGTCCGCACATGTTCGGTTCCCCCTGCTGCATTCGACTCCGCCACCTTCTCCCCCTCGTCCTTCTGGCCTTCATGCTGGGCGGTCCCGGCGCCGAGGAGACGGAGGCCCAGACGGTCCGGCTCCTCCCTTCCGTGGGACTCTACACCCCCTTCTCCGACCTCTCCGATGTCCGGGAGCAAGACGGCACGTCGGTCTTCGAGGCAGGCCGGAGGAGCACGACCATGGCCTTCGGGCTCGGGGCGGAGTTCCAGGGCGCCTTCCGTCTCCAAGCCATGTATGCCACCTCCGAGGAGGTTCCGGTGGATGGCGTGGGGTGTGACGACTGCGCGTTGCGGAGCAGCCTCCTCATGGCGACTGCTGCAGCGGTGATCCGCCCATTCCCCGAGCTGGGGATCGCGCGTCCCTACCTGGTGGTGGGAGGGGGGATCAAGCGCCATGATTTCGACCGGGACGACTTCGACACCGGCGCCTTCCCCGAGGTCTTCCGGACCCAGACCAACCCCACCCTTCAGCTGGGGCTGGGGACCTCGCTGAACCTGGGTGCCCTGCGCCCGGAGATCGAGCTGGGGGCCTGGATCTCCCGCTTCGACGGGGTGGAGGACGGGTCCACCAACTTCCTCTCCGACGACGACCTCCAGACAGACCTCATCCTGTCCGTCACGATTCCCATCGGGTTCTGAACCGGTCTCGAAACGTTTGCCCGACGATTGTCGTAAGCGCTATCTTTCGGGGCTGTCGAAGGATACCGGGCCCCGGGCCCGCATGTTCGAACCTCAGGAGAAGGCGGACTTCCATATGAATGACTCGGTTACCGAAGACTCGGTTGCGGTGGATGCAAAGCGCATCCTGCTTCGCTACGGTGTCCCCGTCGCCATCCTGGGCGACATCGGCGAGGCCGACCGGATCGAACTTGCCCGGGAGGTGAGCCGCACGGCGGTGCCTGACCGTGGCGATCGCCTGAAGGAGCTCCTGGTGGAGAAGGGCTACCTGGGCCCCGAGGTCCTGGAAGCGCCCAAGCGGAAGAAGCGGCGAAAGAAGAAGAAGTGAGGTCCCGGCAGGGCCAAGGGAAAGACTGGGTTGAGGGACATACGAGGAAAGGGGCCCGGCGACGCGGAAGTCGCCGGGCCCCTTTCCTCGTGCCTCCCGCGCGGGCGCCGCAAGTGCACCCGCAACTGCGCCCAGTCCCTTGCCGAGCGCGCCAGCCCCTACAGGGAATTCCCCGGCCTGTAATATATAAAATACTAATGATCTCTGCACCTGACTCGGGTGCCTATATAAAAAACTAATATGCGGAGGGCGGCGTTGCCGCCCGCCATCCTTGGATTTGGGCCCAGGGGAAGGCGAGAAGGGGCGTGGCCCGACTTGAGGGGCGGGGGGGCCTGGCTTGAGGGGCGGGGCCCGGCTTGAGGCCCGGGGAGGAAACGACAAGTCCCCGGGGCGAACCAGGGGTTCGGAAAACCGTTTTACGTGCAGGGTTCCGTTCAATAATGGGCACAATCCTGCAATGAGCTCGGGGCCCGCGGCGTTTGCAGGGTTTCGTTCAATAATGGGCAAAACCCACACACACGCGGGGTGTGTGCGCAGGCAGGCCCAGCCCCACCTCCAGGCCGCCCCTCCGCGCCCCACCCTACATGGCGAAGATGGCAAGCAGGGTTGCCATGGTCGCACCGGTCAAGGCGGCCGCCAGCGCAAGGGGGAGCTGGGTCAGGACGTGGTCCATGACATCGCACCCGCAGGCCAGCGACGACAGGATCGTGGTGTCGGAAATGGGCGAGCACTGGTCCCCGAACACGGCCCCTCCCAGCACGGCCCCGAAGGCCAGCGACATGTAGAAGGGGTCGGGGTTGATGGCGTAGGCCAGGGGCATGGCCAGGGGAAACACCACCGCGTACGTGCCCCAGCTCGAGCCGATGGAGAAGGCCACCGCCATGCAGATGAACATGAAGACGGCGGGGATGAGCACGGACAGGTCGCTGAACGGGTCCGCCGCGATCTCCACGATGAAGTTTGCCGTGCCCAGCGCCCCGGACACGGTCCCCAGGGTGACGGCCAGTGCCAGGATGATGGCGCCGATGGTCACTCCCTTGCAGCCGTCCACGAAGCCGTCCACCACCTCCTTCAGGTCCATCCCCTTCACCAGGGCCAGGAGCATGGCCGAGAGCACGGCCAGACCGAAGGCCTCCGCGATGGGCACGGAGATCCCCGCCAGGAAGAGCTGCATGTCGCCGGCGGCCATGGCCTGGAAGAACGCCGCGACCACCCCGGTGAGGGCCACCCCCACCAGGACCAGGAGGGGCACGGCGAAGTCCGCCAGCCCCGTGCGGTAGTTCTCGGGCACCCGGAGCTGGGTGAGTTCGTCGGCAGCCAGGGGCTCGGCCTCGTCCCGGTCCAGCTTCCCCGTCTCCCGGGCCCGCTTCCGGGCCGCCTTCATCCGCTTCCCCTCCCAGGGGAGGACCTCCAGCGCGAAGAGGAGGGTCAGGGTGATGGCGAAGATCCCGTAGAAGTTGAACGGGATGGACTGGAAGAAGAACGAGACCACCTCCTGCTCCGTCATGAACAGGGGGGTCGTCCCCACCAGGAGCCCGGCCACGTAGAGGGGCCAGGCGTTCAGGGGGATCACGGTGGCGATGGGCGATGCCGTGGAGTCCACCACGTAGGTGAGCTCCTCGTGGGACACCTTCTGCCGGTCCGTCACCGACTTCACAGTGGTTCCCGCCAGGATGGTGGAGATCGTCCCACCCTGGTGGAAGATGATCCCCATGAGCCACGCGAAAAACTTGGCCGAGCGGGGTCCCCGCACGATGCGCTCCCCGGCCCAGGCCGCGAAGTGCCTGGCGCCCCCGGTGCGGGTCCAGATCCCGATGAGCCCGCCCAGAGCCCAGAGGTAGACCAGGAGGATCACCGCGAAGGACTCCGACCCGATGGACGGGATCAGGAACTCCTGGATGATGTTCAGGTCCGACACCGCCCCCGACGACGCGAAGAGGACGAAGCCCGCCACCACGATCCCCAGGAAGAGGGAGCTCACCACGTCCCGGGTGAAGAAGACCAGGACCAGGGTGGTGAGGGCGGGCAGGAGGGAGGCCAGGCCGAAGTGCCCCCCGTCGTCCACCGCCTCGGTGAGCTGGGGCGAGAGCACCCAGGCCAGCACGATGGCCAGGGCCGTGAGGGCGAAGGGTGCGGCCTTTCGCCAGGGCGGGGTGTTGGACTCAGCGCGTGCCGTCAACGAGGATCCTCCGTCGGGGGTCCAGGGGAAACTGTACTCGGAGCCTGCTGGTTGCCGGGGCCTCCCCGGCTGCGGAGTGCGGCTCCACCGTCACGTCGATGGGGGTCTCCGGTGCACCGTCGGACACGTCCCGGCGCACCGATCCCACCTCCCGAAAGGGGAGGTGGGGCTCGAAGATCACCTGCAGGGGGACACGTCCACCGGTCTGGAGAAGGGCGAAGGTAAGACGCCCCCCTTCTCCGCGACAGGTGACCTCCAGGGAGGCGTCGGCCACCCGGAGGCCTCGGAGCGCCCACTCCCCGCCGTCCGCCTCCAGGAGCTCCGCCGGAAGCTTCGGCGCCACCTTGACCCGGCCCACGTAGGCATCGGCGTCCAGCCCCCACACCCCCTCCAGCCAGCTTCGGAGGGCCCGGGCTGCGTGCACGGTCTGGCGCTCCAGGACGGCCCCGTGGTCCACTGGCGCAAAGGCCTCCAGGGGAGGCAGGCTCGGCGCCTCGGGTCGGGAGGGGGCCTCGTCCCGGGCCGGTTCCTGCGCACCCAGGACCGGAAGTCGGATCGCACTCCCGGACGGCCCCGGTCCGGACCGGAGCGATCGGGCCGCTTCCTCCAGCCGCTTCGCCACGGGGCCTGCCACGGGCTCCAGGGCCCGGGCCAGCTCTCCCAGGACACCGGAGGGGGAGGGCCACGCAGCCCCCGCGTCGTCTGGAGCCGCATCCACCACCTGCTCCACCGCCTCCTCCAGGAGGGGGAGGGCGGGAAGGAGGCGCTCGGGCTGCCCCTGCCAGTGGACGGATCGGGCAGCGAAGCTCACCAGGGGGAGGGCCGCGGGGAACGGTTCTCCCTCCTGCCCGGCAGCCGCCTCCTCCAGGAGGGCCTCCAGGAGGCTCCCGGCCAGCTCGAACCGACCCGTGAGGAGGGCGGCCAGCCCCGCCTCGGCCAGGGCGCTCCCCGAGAGCCAGGCCGGGCGGGGGGCGCCCGGGAGGCCGGTGACCCCGGCCACGAAGGGACCCCGTGGTCGGCCCTCCCCGTCCAGGCCCAGGGCGGCCTCGTCCAGGATGGCCAGCGCGGCCCGGGGGCCCGAATCCCAGCCCCCGTCCTCGGCTCCGGCGTCGAACCGGAGTCCGGCCACGGGTCGGTGAACCCGCTGCCGCTCCCGGGCTTCCAGGGGATGTGCCCGGCGGCGGAGCTGCTCCAGCGCCTGCTCCGGCGCCAGGTCGGACGGGGCGTGGCCACCCAGCCACCGGGACACCTGGCCGTCCCCGGTGCGGACCTCCAGGACGAGCACACCGGATTCCGTCACAAGGCCCCGTTCCAGGACCTCCTCGGCGGCCTCGCGACCGGCTTCGGGCACAGCCCTCTCTCCGGCTCCGGATGCGGCCCCGGATGCCCCTTCACCCCGCCGTTCCCAGCTGCCGGGCCCCACCAGGAGGCGGAGCTCGAGCTCCTCGCTTCCGGACCGAGCCCAGGCGGGCTGGATCCTCCGGCCGTCGGCGTCCCGGGCCGAGATCCAGGCCCCGGGGCCCGAGCCCAGGCCGGCCAGCCCGCCCTGCCGGCCCACGAGGACGGCCAGCCCTCCCCCGGTGGCCACGTGCCAGCTCGCCATGGGCCGCCCTCTCGTGCCGGGGCCTGCAAGACCGAAGTCCCCAAAGCGCCCGGCCTCCACCAGGTGGAGGGGCCCCCTCACGATCCCGCCTCCGGCGACAGGCTCCGGAGCCGGTTCAGGAGGAGGGCCACCTCCCGGAGCCGGGGGGCGGCCAGGTCGCCAGGCGCCGGCCAGCCGCCACCCTCCCGGGCCAGCCGGTCCAGGCGGGCGGGCTCCACTGCGGGTGGGTCGGCTCCCAGCTCGTCGGCCAGCGCCTGCAGGGCGTCCCCCAGCGACGAATCCTTCCCCAGGTGGTCCCGGAGTCGGACCACCAGGTGGGCCGCCATTCGGAGCTGCGCCGGGTGGGGGCGGTCCGGGAGCCCGAGAGTGGGGATCCGGTCCTCCCCGAACTCCACCTCGCTCCCGTCCCGGACCCGGATCCGGATGGGGCGCCGGCCCCGGGAGGGATCGATGGAGGTGGGGTCCAGGTGCCGGGGTCGGGGGAGGGTCGCCGGGCCCTCCGCCTCCCAGCTCCGACCCGTGGGATGCTCTCGGGCAACCTGTCGGGCCTCTGCGGTACGGTCCACCGGGAGCCACGATTCCATGGAGACCACAGTGTCCGCCACGTCGAGCCAGTCCCCGCTCCCGCCGGCCACCAGAAGGAAGGAGACATCGAGCTCGTCCCGGAGCCCGCGGATCCGGTCCACCAGGGGGGTGATGGGCTCCCGCTCCCGGGGGATGAGGGCCTGCATGCGCCGGTCCCGGACCAGGAGGTTGGAGGCCGAGGTGTCCTCGTCCAGGAGGAGGAGGCGGGATCCGGCCTCCAGGGCCTCCGAGAGCGCCGCTGCCTGCGAGGTGGAGCCCGAGGCGTCGGGGGTGGTGAACCGGGTCGTGTCCGTCCCGTCGGGGAGTCCGTCGATGAAGGCGGAGATGTCCACTGCGGTGACGCTCCGGCCGTCCTCGGCCCGCAGGGCCACGGCGTCGGGTCGGGTGACCACGAGCTCCCGGCCGTCGCCGGGTCGGTGGTTCCACACCCCCCGGGCCAGGGCCGAGAGGAGGGTGCTCTTCCCGTGGTAGCCCCCGCCGGTGATGAGGGTGATGCCCTCGGGGATCCCCATCCCCTTCACCGGAGGCCCGCAGGGGCGGGGGAGCTCCACCTCCAGGGAGGGTGGGCTCCGGAAGGGACGGACCCCTTCGCCCCGGAGGGGGCGGTCGTCCACCCCGGTCCGGCGCGGGAGGATGGAGCCGTTGGCGACGAAGGCCACGAGGCCCCGGTGGGCCAGACCGTTCCGGAGGGCGGCCTGGTCCTCCGAGGCATCGGCGTGGCGGCGGAGTTCGTCGGGGTCGTGGGCTCCCTTGCGGAGTGTGTCATGGGCCCACGCCGGGAGGGCCTCCGTGAGGAGGTCCGCTGCCTCCAGGCCCAGG
>REBX01000053.1 GCA_007692505.1 Gemmatimonadales bacterium
CCATCCCGGCCACCCCCCTCCCCCTGGAGGAGGCCCACGCCCTGGCCCACGGGATCCTGGACGAGACCTGCCGGGCGGTGGTGGGAAAGCGGACCCAGATCCGCCTCATCCTGTCGGGGCTCCTGGCCGATGGCCACGTCCTCCTGGACGACGTGCCCGGGGTGGCCAAGACCCTCACGGCACGCTCGCTGGCCCGGGCGGCCGGCCTGGATTTCTCCCGGGTGCAGTTCACGCCGGACGTCCTCCCCGCCGACATCACGGGCGCCCTGGTGCTGGACCTGGCCACCCGGACCCCGGAGTTCCGCCCCGGCCCGGTCTTCACCGACCTCCTCCTGGCCGACGAGGTGAACCGGGCCCCCGCCAAGACCCAGTCCGCCCTCCTGGAGGCCATGCAGGAGCGGCAGGTCACGGTGGACGGCACCCCGCGTCCCCTGGAGCGCCCCTTCCTGGTCATCGCCACCCAGAACCCCGTTGAGTCGGAGGGCACCTACCCCCTCCCGGAGGCCCAGCTGGACCGCTTCCTCCTCCGGACCACCATGGGCTATCCGTCTGCCGCCGACGAGATCACCCTCCTCCGGGACCGGGTCACCCGGAAGGCCGACGAGATCATGCTGGAGCCCCGCTGCGACGTGGCCACCTTCGTGCGTCTGCAGCGCTCCCTGGAGGAGATCCACGTGGACGCCCGCCTCCTGGAGTACGCGGTGGCGGTGGTGCGGGCGACCCGCGAGGATGGCCGCCTGGCGGTGGGCGCGAGCCCCCGGGGCACACTGGCGCTGGTCAAGCTGTCCCGGGCGCAGGCCCTCCTGGAGGGGCGCGACCACGTGGGGCCCGACGACGTCCGGAGCGTGGCGGTGGCGGCGCTGGGCCATCGGGTCGTCCTCAGCGACGATGCCTGGGCTCGCCGGGCCGATCCCGACGAGGTGGTGCGGGAAGCGGTGGATTCGGTGGCCGTCCCCGATGCCTCGCCGGATGGGGGCTGAGGCCATGGAGGTCGGGGCCATGGCATCCGGGGCCCCGCGCGTGCCGGGCCGCTGGAGCGTCGACCCCCGGCTCCCCGCCTGGGTCGTGGCGGGGTTTGGCGGGCTCCTGGCAGCGGTGGCCACCGGGAGGTGGGAGTTCGCCGTGCTGGGAACGCCCTTCCTGGTCCTGGGTGCGCTGGGGTTGGTGGGCCGCCGGCCGCCCCTTGTCGAGGGACGGGTGGAGGTCTCCAGCACCCGGATCCTGGAGGGCGATGTCCTGGAGGGCGCGCTCCTCCTGGACTGGGACGGGGAAGCCCAGGTGGATGCCGTGCTCTCGGGGATCCGGGGGCTCGAGCAGGTGGAGCCCGTGGGGGCGGCGGCGTGGTCCCTCCCGGCGGGAGAGGGACCGGTCCGCCTGCGATTCCGGCTGGAGGGACGGGCCTGGGGCACCCACGACACGGGGACGCCCCGGGTCCGGATCCGCCGGCCCGGCGGGCTGGTGGTGCGGGAGGTGAGGATGCGGCCGGGGCCCCGGGTGAAGGTGCTGCCCGGCGCCCGGCGGCTGGACCAGCTCCTGCGGCCGGCCGAGCCCCGGGCCGTGTCGGGGGTCCACGTGTCGAGGCGGCGGGGAGAGGGCTCCGACTTCGCCGAACTCCGGCCGTACCAGCCCGGGGATCGGCTGAGGGACCTGTCGTGGGGCACCTCGGCCCGGCTGGGCGAGCCCTGGGTGACGGTCCACCATCCCGAGCGCATGGGCACGGTGCTCCTCCTCCTGGACAGCTTCGTGGCCGAGGGCGAGGCGTACACCGAGACCTTGAGCCGGGCGGCCCGGGCGGCGTGGGCCGTGGCCTCGGTGCACCTGCAGGCCCGGGACCGGGTGGGGCTCCTGGTGGGGGGCCGGACCCCGGCGTGGGTGCCCCCCGGCGGGGGCCGACGGGCCCGATGGATGCTCCTGGAGGAGCTCCTGGCCGTGGGGGCGGCGGCCCAGGACCGGACCCGCCAGTCCCGGTCCACGAACCAGCGCTCGCTTCCCTCCGACGCCCTGGTGGTGGGAATCACGAGCCTCCAGTCCCGGGATTTCGTCCGGGAGCTGGTGGCCCATCGCCGAAGCGGCCGCGCCGCCGCCGCCCTGGTTCTGGACCTGGCCGACCTGGTGGAGGAGGGGGCGGGGGTCGGGGGCGCCGGCGCGGGGGGCCGCGGTGCGGGAGCCAGCGGCCCGGGAGCCAGCGGCCCCGCCGGAGCCACCGTCACCGATGCGGGGGGCGGGGTTGCTGCCGGGCCCGGCGCCGAGCCCGCCCCAGCCGCGGCCGCCCCCTCTCCAGCCGACCCCGCCTTCGCCGCCTTCCGCCTCTGGATGGCGCGCCGCGACATCGAACTCCGGACGCTGGAGCGGGCCGGGGTGCGCACGGCGGTGGTCCGGGAGGAGGAGGGCGTGGCCCCGGCCATCGCCCACCTGCGCCGCCGCATGAACCCCCGACGGATGGGGATTCGCGGCGGGGCGGGGAGGTCGGCATGAGGGATTCCCGGGCCGGTGACCGGTCCGGTGCCGTCCCGGCCGCCGCGGCGGGCGCTGACGATGCGGCCGTCCCCAGCGAGGCCGCCGCTGCAGCCGCCGCCCACGCGGCGCGCGGCGACCGCCAGCCCCTAGTGGCGGCGCTGGCCTCGCTGGCTGTGACCACCGGGGCGCTGGCGGCGCTGGGGATGGGCAGCTGGGTGAGCTGGGCGGCGCCGGGCTGGCTGGTGCTGGGCCTCGTCGTCCTCCGCTGGCCCGCCGCCCTCACCCTCCACGTGCCCCTGGGCGTTCTCCTGGCCGCGGGCACCGTGGTGGCGCCCAGCGGCCGGGCCGGCGCGCTGGGCCGGGCGGAAGGGGCGGACGGGCTGGTGGGGGGAGTGGCCGCGGCGGCGAACCAGGTGCTCCCCGGCAGCGGCGCGATCCTGCTGCTGGCCCCCGTGGTCCTGGGGATCGTGCTCACGGCGGAGCTCCTCATGATGGCCCGCCGCCGCTCCACCCTCCTCTACCACCCGGCCCCGCCCCAGTGGATTGTGCCCGCCTCGGCCAGCCTGGTGGCGGCGGGCGTCTTCATCGGCATGGTGCTGGCCGGGAGCGGGATCCAGGCGCTGGCGGGCGCGGTAGGAGGCCCCCAGCCCGGCCTGATCCCCAGCCCCTGGGACGTCCTCCTGGCTGGGGTCGCTCTGGCCGCCGCCGCGGCGTGGCTGGTGCGGCGGGTTTGAAGGGGGGGCGCCGGCCGGGGAGAGGGGCGCGGGTGGCCGCGGGCCGGGTGCGGGCGCGGGGGTAGGGCGAGGGCGGCGGGGTAGAGGTGGGCGGGTCCGGCGGGGCAGCAGGCGGGGTTCGCAAACCCGCGCTCCGTGCAGGGTTTTGCCCACTATTGAACGTAACCCTGCACACACGCCACGCCCCCGAGCCGATTGCAGGGTTGTGCCCATTATTGAGCAAAAACCACACACACGGCCGCCTCGCCCTGGTGTCTTTCCGAACCCCGCCCCCACAAAGGATGCGGGGCGGCCGGGCCCGCCCCGCCCGATCTTCAGAAAATCGGGCGCGAGTCCAGCTCGCGCTCCATCAACTCCCGAAGCTTGCGGACCCCGACTCCCCGACGCCAAGAGGGCCGAGCCCCCCGGCGCTCAGGGGATCCGTCCCCCCCGAGCCTCAAAGGCCCGGCCCCGCGAAGCCGTCCGCTTCACTTGCCCCTCCCCGGAGCGCCATCCCCCAGCTCCCTCTCCACCAGAGCCTGCCGGAGCGTCGTTGCGGTCTCGACGGGCGACTCCACGATCTGCCTCCAGGTGAAGCGAAGCACCCGAAGCCCTCGCTCCCCCAGCCAGAGGTCCTTCCTCCGGTCCCGCTCGAAGGCGGCCCGGCTGGAGTGGTACGCGAACCCGTCCACCTCCACCACCAGGCGGGCCCGGGGCCAGTAGGCATCCACCTCCCAGGGCCCGATCTTCACGTTCGTCTTCGGGGGAGGGAGCCGAGCGCCCCGGACCAGGTCCAGGAACCTCCGCTCCGCCTCCGACCGGGTCAGGGCCGGTCCGTTGGAGAGCCCCAGGACCGTTCGTATGGCCCGCCGGCCGCGCTGGTCGCGCCTCCGGCCCATGGCCCTCCGCAGGTCTCGTCGGGTGGCGAGGCCCTTCCGGAAGGTTTCCGCGACGGACCGTTCCAACTGCCGCAGAGGAAGCCCGAGGGCCAGGTCCAGCAGGGTGCGCGCCGGCGAAGTCACGGGGATCCCCCGATGCGTGGTCCGGTCCTCCGGGTCCAGGTCGGACCGGTGGACCATGACTCCGGAGCGCTGGCTGTACCGGTTCTCCGGCAGGACCACGTGCACCTCTGCCTTCTTCCAGTCACTCCGGCCCGGCACCACCCCCCACAGCTGTCCCGCGCTTTCGTGGCTGAGCACGCTGTCGGGTCCCGAGGCCAGTACGGCGGCCATCCACCGGCATTCCGGCCCCCGCGCAACACCCAGCAGGTAGACGCCCCGATGTATCCGCTGGAGGTATCCCCTCCGGGCCAGCCTCGTGATGGTACTCGACGAGAGCCCCGAGGCCATCAGGTCTTCCCTGGTCATGACCCCGTGCTGCCGGCGAGCCAGATGGAGCGCTGTCGCGCCCTTTTCCGAGGGCTTTCGGGGCGGGTGGGCTGAAGCGGGGGCCGGCGTGGGGCGCATGGGCATGTCCAGGTGCGGAGGGAGTCCGGTCGTCCGCCGGAGGATGCCGGCACCTGCGGGGCGGCTCCATGGCGGGATCGGCCCTCCTCCATGGCGAGACCACCCCCCCTTCCGACCCCACCCCCCTATTGCCACACCCCGCCCCCAATACGTACT
>REBX01000131.1 GCA_007692505.1 Gemmatimonadales bacterium
TGGAGGAGCTGGCCCGTCGGCTGGGGGTGTCGGTGGCGGACATCCACCGGGACCTGGAGGAGCTCCGCGCCCGCTCCGACTACCACCTGGCGGGGCTCGGCGACGACATCCAGGTCGTGGCCCTGGACCGGGAGCGGGTGGAGCTCTGGACGAAGGGGCTCCTCCAGCGCCCGGTGCGCCTCTCCCCCCGGGAGGCCCTGGCCCTGGACCTGGGGCTCCGGGCCCTGGAACGCCAGCAGACCGATGCAGCGTCCGAGGACCCCTCCCCGGACGAGGCCCTCTCCGCCGTCCGGAAGCGCCTCCTGGAAGCCCTGGCCGCCCCCACCGGTCCGGCGGGGGCCCCGGCCGATCCGGCGTCCCTCCGCCTGGCCGACCTGGAGTCCCCCATCCCCCGGGAGGTGGAGCGGGCCGCCGTGGACGGAGGCCTCCTCCGGATCCTCTACCGAGCCCCCGGGCGGACTCCGGCACCCAGGACCGTGGCTCCAAGGGAGCTGGTCCGCGCCGAGGGGGCGTGGTACCTCCTGGCCTTCGACCCCGGTCGGGACGACCTCCGGGCCTTCCGCCTGGACCGGGTGCTGGAGGCCAGGGCCCTCCCCGACGAGGCCCCGGCCCCCACACCGGCCGAGTCCCGTCGGCTGGCGGAGCTGGTGGAGGACGGAGCGGTCTTCGGACCCTCTGCCCAGGAGGACCTCCCCCGGGCCACGGTGCGCTACGACGCCTCCATCGCCCGCTGGATCCGGGAGCGAGGCTGGCCCAGGACCCGGGAGGAGGAGGACGGCTCCCTCCTGGTGGAGCACGACGTGGCGGATCCAAACTGGCTGGTGGAGCATGTCCTGGGCTACGGGGGGGCGGCCCGGGTGCTGGATCCACCGGAGTTGGCCGGGAAGGTGGCGGAGGCGGCGTCCCGGGTGGCCCGCCTCCACGAGGGGAACCCGGCGCCCACACCGGAGCCACGGGACCCCCCGGGCAAGCTCCGTCGGGCCGGTATGGACCCAGGCAAAGACCCCCGCACGTGAAGCTCTCCGCTCTCCTGGCCCCCCTCCTCCTCGTCGCCTCCTGGGGCGTCCCGGACGACCCGTGCCTGGCCCTGGAGCTGGGCACCTGGACCCCCGATCTGGTTCAGCCCGCCGACTCCATCCAGTTTGCCCTGCCAGGCCGGATCCGCCTCGCCGGACCCGCCGAGGACCTCCCCCCACCCCATCCAACCCCCACCTCCGACTCCACCCCCGGCGCGACCCCCGCCGCCCACCCGGACGACGCGCACACCGAGGGGGCGATCCAGGTCCCCGACGGAGTCCTGGGAAGTGTCCACGGGCATCGGCGCTGGGAAGCCGGCCCCGACGGCAACCTGCTCTTCTCCTTCCGCGAGGGAGGCCTCCGGGTCCAGGTGGAGCTGGGTCGGCCCGACCCGGAGGGCCATCGGATCGGTTCGGCCAGGGGCACCCGCCAGGTGGAGGGCGAGGTGGAACGGGTGACCGAGGTCACGGCCCGTGCCGTGGACTGCGGGGCGCCCATCCCCGAGGAGCATGCCTTCCGCTGGGAGTTCCCCGCCTCCCTCCCCCTGGGAACCGGCGACACCCTCCGGCTGGGTGGCACCGTCCCCTCCCCGCTCCTCGTTCCTGTCGAGGAGGCTCCGGGCGCCGGGGCCCCGTCCCCCATCATCCGGACCCCGGGGGTGGAGGAACGGGTCCTCCTGGGCCCGGAAGCGGCCTCGGGGATCCTGACCGGGGCCGGGCGAATCGAGGTCGGGCTCGCCCCCGACGGCCGAGTCCTGCACATTGACGTGGTCTTCCCCCCCGAGGGGAACGAGCGCAGGGACCTCCTGGACCGGATGTACCATCGTTTCGGGGACCCGACGATCTACTATGCACAGACCTTCGCGTGGGACGGGCGGGTCGTCCGACTCACCTTCGGCTCCCAGGTCACCGGACCCGGATGGGTCCTCCGGATGTCCGTCCGGGGAGACGACCTCCCGACTCGAGCTGCACCGGCCCCATGAACCGATCCGCCGTTCTCCACTCCCGTCGAACCCGGGCCTCCGCCTGGTTCGCCTCCCTCCTCCTTTCCCTGCTCATGGTATGGGGAACCGAGGGAGCCGGGGCCCAGACCCCTCCATCCGACCCGACGGTCCAGCCCCATGGCTCCGTCCTGGTGGGCCAGGCCGGAACCGGAACGGCCGTCCATCGCTGGTTGGGACTGAACGCCGGGGTGGTCCACGGTCGGTGGGGACTGGCCGGAGAGGTGCACCGGGGAGGAGGGAACGGCTTCTCGTCCATGTACCTGGGCGCCGGTCCCCTCATCCGGCACTCGGTCCACCCCCGCCTGGAGGTCCGGGTCTTCACCGGCATCGGACACTACCGGGAACAGCTGGACCGGGATCGGCGGTCCCGGAGCGTGACGGGCCCCACGGCAGGGATGCAGTTCCGGGTACCTGCGGGCCCCATCGTCGTCCTGCTGGGCGCCACGGGCTGGCTCGGGTCCCACCAGGGAGAAGACACTCCCGAGGAAGCCATTCCCGGTCGAGGCCTCCGGCTCCTCCTGGGAGTCGGCCGATGAGAACCCGGATCCCTGCCTCCTCCCGGCTCCACCTCCTCCTGCCGGCCCTCGTCCTGCTGGGCACCGCCTGGGGATGCACCGACGCCGACTCCATCCTCTTTCCCGGAACGGCACAGGTCCTGGTGGAGGTGGAGACGTCCACGGAGGGCCGGGCCGGGGAAGTCCTGGGGACCCCCCTCGTCCTGCGGACCGTGGACCGCTACGGGAATCCCGTTCCTGAAGTCGACCTCGTCTTCGACGTGGTAACCGGAGGCGGAGCAGTGGAGAACCCGCCGCCCCGGACGGACCGGAGCGGACGTGCTACCCTTCCACGCTGGCGCATGGGCCCCCAACCGGGCCGGAACACGCTGGAGGTTCGGGCCGGAGGCTCTGTCGTCACCCGGGTCGACGTGGCCTCCGGTCCGGGCCTGCCCCACCTCCTGCGCCTGGAGGGTGGCCCCTCCCCGGACTCGGTGACGGTGGCCCGGACGCTGGACGCGCTTCCCGCCGTCGTGCTGGAGGATCGATTCGGGACACCCATTCCCGACACGGTGCTCCTGGTCAGTGCGTCGTCCGGGGGATCCCTCTCCGGTTCGGAGCTCCGAACCGATGACCGGGGACGGGCCACCCTTCCGGCCTGGACCCTGGGGACAGGGGCCGGCCCCCAGTTCCTCCTGACGCGCCTCGGGGGCGTCACGGCTCGAATCGAAGTGGAGGCCCTCCCCGATGAACCCGCCCAGATCGAGTGGACTCCCCCCCTCGACCTCCAGGCAGTGGCCGGCCTCGAGCTTCCGGGCCGGCTGCAATTGGAACTCCTGGACCAGTTCGGAAACCGGATCCGGGCAGGCCACCAGGTCTCCGTAACCGTTGCCTCCGGTGGCGGCTCCCTCCGGGACAGCTCCCTGGCCCCCGATGGAGCGGGAAGACTGGATGTCGGCATCCTGACTCTGGGCCCGACGCCGGGTCCCAATCGGATCCAGGCCGAGGTCGTCGGCCTGGAGTCGGCCGAACTCGTGGTGGAGGGAATGCCGGAGGAGTGGGAGCCCAGCGGCCTCTTCTTCCGGGTGGGAGCAGTGCACATGAACCAGGGCTCCCAACGGATGGACGGGAGCATCGGCCTCGTCCGGCATCGGGCAGGCATCGTCCGCGTCCTGCCCGTGTCGGGGCGGGTCGCCCCGAAGCTTCCCCCGGCCGAGGTCACCGTGTTCCGGGACGGACTGGAGGTTGCCCGACAGGTGGTCGAGCCCTCCAGCGCCCCCGTACCCGAGATGCTGGATCCCACCGGTGTTCAGGTCTCCTGGAACCTCCCGCTTCCTGCAGAGGCCGTTCTGGGGGACCTGGAGGTGCAGGTCCTCATCGATCCCGACGAGGAGGCCCGGGTCGTCTCCCGTCGCTACCACACCTGGCCGGAGGACGGAGTCCCTCACCTCCTGGAGGTCGAGGATCTCCCACCCTTCATCGTGCGCTTCGTGAGCATGCGGGATGCATCCACCGGGATACGGGGCAACATCGACGAGGACAACTTCGACGCCTTCATCCAGGACACGAGACGGGTCTTCCCCATCGGCCGGGACTCCCTCTACCTGGGCCCCGACTTCGTCACCAGCCTCTTCAACGGTGGGGAGGTGACCACCGGCGCCCTGGTCCGCCTCTGGAACGCGTGGAATGCCAGCCCCGAGCTCCGCAACGAGTTCCTCCACGGCATCTTCCCAGCCGGTCGGGCCAGCGGGTTCTCCGGTGTCGCATACCTGGGGACGAACCCCACCAGCCCCTTCCTCCGCCCGGTGGGCATCACCTGGGATGCGCTGGGCTCCGGGGCCGGATTCACCGTGGCCCACGAACTGGGACACAACATGGGCCAGCCCCACGCACCCTGCGGGAACCCCTCGGGGGTGGACCCCAACTTTCCCCACCCCAACGCCTCACTGGGTGTGGTGGGCTACGACCACATCGATGGTCGACTCGTGACCCCCAACAACCACCGGGACCTCATGAGCTACTGCGGTCCCCGCTTCATCAGCGACTACAACTACGAGAGGGTCCTGGTGTGGAGAGACACCAGCCCCATGGGACGCGGAGGCCCGGGATCGGGGGGGACCGGCTCCGGAGCGGCGTTGCAGGGCGCAGGCCCCTCGGGTCCCGCAATCCAGGTGAGTGCGGTGGAGACCGACAAGGGAATCCGCACCGGTCCCATCCTCCCGGTCCGGGTCCCGGCCACCCCCGAACCCTCCACCCCCTCCCACCGGATCCGGGGGTGGGATGCACGGGGCCAGCTCCTCTTCGACCGGGGAGCCCAGGCCGTGACCCTCTCCCACGCCCCCGACCCCTCCGAGCAGCATGTGGGCGCCGTGGTCCCCCTCTCTGCAGTGGACCTGGAGGCGCTGGACCGGGTCAGTGTGGACCCGGTGGGGGCGCCATCGGCCGCCCCGCCCGTGCCCCCCACCGCTGCCCTGGAGGATCGAACGTCCGATGATGCCCCTTCCCGGGTGCAGTGGAGTCGGGTGTCCCGTCTGGACGGAGGCCTGGAAGAGGCCCGCTCAGGCATTCGCCTGGAGGGGCCGGGCATCCTCATGGAACCCGGTCCGGGCAGGGCCCCACCGGCCTATCTGGAGAACGGCCTGGAGCTCCACTGGGACCCCATGGTGTTCGTGCAGGTCGTGGTCCGGCACCCGGACCGGGACCAGATCCTGGGGATCGTGGATGGAGGTCATCTCCGTCTCGACCTCTGGGACCACCCGGTTGAACTGGAGTTCTCCGACGGCATCCGGAGCTGGTACTGGGGCTCCGACGGGCTGGAGCCACGGACGCCCTGACCACGATCACGGGCCGGGGACAGGGCAGCAGACGACATGCTTGACCCCCGGCTGTGACTCCGGTCATCTTGGAGCATGACCTCTTCCAGCCCTCATTCCGGTTCTCCTGCCCGACGGCGCCGCGCCCGTCGCCGCACCCGACTTCCTGCAGCCGAAATCCATCGGCAACTCTACAGCACGGCCCTGGACCACTTTCGGGCCCGGGGATACGAGGAGACTTCGGTGGCGTGCCTGACCCGGGAGGCCGGGGTCGCCAAGGGCACCTTCTTCAACCACTTCCCCTCCAAGGAGCACCTCCTGGGGACCTGGTTTGCCCGACGCTGGACGGAGGCGCTGGCCCGGGCCCACAAGGAGGACGCCCGGGGAACAGATGCTGCCGTGGTGGTGGCCGCCGACCTGGCCGATTCGGTGAGGGCCGACCCCAGCCTGGCCCGGAGCGCCCTGGAGCGGTGGCATGCCCTCCCCTGGCCCGATAACGGGGAAGGGATCCAGGAGGGGGGTGGGATCGCTCCCGGGGGCCGGACCGGGACCACGGTGCCCACCCGAGTCCGGTCCTGGTTCGAAGCCCGCCTGGCCGAAAGCCTTGCCATGGCGGTTCCCCTGGAGCCCGTTGAGCCTGAGGACCTGGCGGCGATCCTGACAGCGGCCCTCCCGTCCGCACTCCTGGACGCCCTGCCCCCGGCCGACGCCTCTCCCTCTTCCGACTTCTCCGATGACGGGGAGCCGGGGGCTGCGGCCCGACGAACGGCGACCCTCCTCCGGGCATCCGGGTATGTCGCCATGAACCCGCCGGACCCCCGGGGCCCGGAGCGCTCGGCGGATTGACCCCCGCACCCCAGATCCAGAGCTCTTCCGAATGACTCGTCGCTCGATCTCCCTCCCGGCTGCGCTCTCCGTGGCCGCGCTCCTCCCCCTGGCCCCGCTCCTCCACGGGACGGGTACGTCGGATACTCCTTCCTACCCCTCCCCCACGAACGCGCCCGTAAATGCACCGTCCACTGCTCCTGGCGCGTCGGTAGCCCATGGCGCGGAAGCCGCCGAGGCCCGGGCCCACTCCTCTCGCGAGGATCGGGCCCACGCCTCCCGCCTGTGGGGCGCCGTGGGACATGGCTACGCGGCCACCGCCGCCATGGAGACCCTGCCGGAGGGCATGCCCGAGTTCTTCCTGGAGGCCCGGGACCAGCTCGTCTGGCTGAACCCCGAGCCCGACCGGTGGCGGGACAGCGACTACCCCGAGATGAACGAGGGCTTCCGCTATGACCACTACATCGACCTGGAGAACATTCCGGATCCGTCCATCCTGGACGAGGCAGGCGATCGGTGGCAGTTCTACGCGGCGCTCCTCGAGGCTGGCGTGGAGAACCCCCAGCGGGACGTGGGCTTCCTCCCCTTCGCCGTGGTGGAACTCCAGCAGCGCCTCGTGAACGGCTTCGTCCGCTGGAGGACCGCCGACGACCCGGTGGAGCGCCGCTGGATCGAGGAGCGGATCATCAACGATGCCGGCATCATGGGGCACTACATCACGGACGGGTCCCAGCCCCATCACACCACGATCCACTTCAACGGATGGGACGAGGAACAGGTCCCCAATCCCGAGGGCTACACCACGGACCGGGGCTTCCACTCCCGCTTCGAGACCCGCTTCGTGAATGCCCACGTGGAGCAGGACCATGTCTCGCCCAGGGCGATGGCACGGGAGGCCCGGGATCTCTCCCACGACGTCCGCGGCGAGGTCATCGACTTCGTCCGCTACGTGAACAGCTACGTGGAGGAGCTCTACCGCATCGACCGGGACCACGGGTTCGAGCCCGACGAGCCCGCAGACCCAGTGTCCCTGGAGTTTGCCGCCGAGCGGATCGCCGACGGAGCCGCCATGCTCCGCGACCTGTGGTGGTCGGCCTGGCTGGAGAGCGAGGCCGTGGCGGAGGGCGGCTGACAGCCCGGCTCGATCCCGCCCGTCCCGGCAGGCCCGAACCGGCCGCCGGCCCCGGCTCCGGGGCAGGCGGCCGGTTCCATTCAGGTCAGCCGGGAACCCCGGGCAACCGGTGATTCATTCCGACCCGTGCCTCAGGGCACCCAGCGGCTGAAGGGCCTGGGCGTCCAGGCCAGGGCCACCTGGGGCCCCAGAGTTCGAGAGGTCATGGCCGTAGCTCACGTCCACCAGGAGCCGCTCGGGCACCACCTCCATGCGAAGCCCCGCCTGCGTCTCCACCTCGTCCGACCCCATACCGAAGACCTCGGCGATGACGGTCCAGCGCGAATGGATGGGGAGGTCACCCCGCACACCCCAGATGGCCGCGCTCTCCCGCTCCACCTCCCCGACCCCCTGGGGGTCTTCCGTTACCAGGAGCCGGTTCATCATGGCCCCTGCATTCAGGTGGAGCATGGCCTCCCGTCCCGCAGAGGTCAGGGTGAGGGGGAGGTAGGCCATGGCCTCGGCCACCCGGGGCCCGTCGGTGGAGAAGGGAACGGCCACGCCCCCTACCAGGCCCAGTTCGGCAACGCCCCGACTCCAGATCGTGCTCTTCCCCTCCAGGATGGCGTGTCCGCGACGGCTCCCCATGCCGGCATCGAAGACGGCCACACCGGTGGTGACCTCGAAGCCCGTCACCAGCTGGCAGGCGGGGAGGAACCAGGCCTCCTCCCCGCCGCCCCATGTCTCCAGCTGACAGGCACCGTAGTCCGTGATGCCGGCATCGTCCACGACCCAGGGCTGGGCCTGGATCCCGGCGGGAAGGGCAAGGAGGGCGAGAACGAGGAAGAGGCTGCGAAAGCGTCCGTTCGTCATGTCGGGTCGGGTTCGGGACAACAGGCAGAAGGCCGGTCAACAGGCCGGGGCCTCGACCTCGAAGGCGGGGCCGAACAAAAATCCGGAACCCAATCTCGAAGACCCCGACCCTCCTGTCCACGACCCCCGACCCGCTCCCAGGTTCGGGTTGGAGTGGTCCGGGAAGGGCGGACACCCGGACACTTCGGCGGCCACCTGGACACCTTTTCTGGCCACCTGGACACCTTTGCTGGCCGTCTGGACACCCTGGCGGCCGCACTCCAGCGCCCCGAGCCGCTGGTGCAGTTCCATTCATTATCGGCCGCAAGTGCACCCGCAGCGCGCATTGGGCCGACGCCCACCCCGCCCGCCCTGCGACGCCCCGCGCCCCGTCCGACTCACTCGCCCCGCGCCCTCTGCCAAGCTTTTTACCCCCACCAACGGTAGAATATACTAAAAACTAATAAGTCCGTCGGCAGGGCAGTACGCTATACAAAATACTAATAAGTAGAGGGCGGCTCTGCTGCCCGCCATCCATTATTCGGACCCGGGGGATGGCACAAAAGAGCGGGGCCCAGCCCGCCCCACGGCTACGAAGCGAAGCCCACGGGCCCAGCCCGCCCCACGGCTACGAAGCCCACGGGCTCGGAAAGACCCACGACCCCGAAGCCCCCACCGGAAGCCCGAAGTCTCCGCCGGGATCCAGGGGTTCGGAAGTCCGCGCCCCGATCCCCTGCGCGTGCAGGGTTTCGTTCAATAATGGGCAAAACCCTGCAATGGCTCCGGCGCCGGCACCGCGTGCAGGGTTTTGTTCAATAGTGGGCAAAACCCGCACACACAGAGGTTCGGAAAACCGCAGAGGCGGGACGGGCTCCGGCGGAATGGAAAAACGTAGAGGCGAAACTGGCCCCAGGGGAACGGCTAACCGCAGAGGCCGGACTGGGCCCAGGGGAACGGAAAACCGCGGAGGCCGGACCGGGCCCGGCGGAGCGGGCCCCGCGATCCGGTGGCTCCGCAGCGCCGGTGGCGCTTCGCCGCACCAATGGGCTCCGCGACGGAGAGGATCCGCGACACAGAGGGGCTCCGCGAAGGAGCACGGCTGCCCAACGGAGCGAGAGCACGATACGGTGCGGTGCTGCCGACCGAGAGGAGCCGGAAAACACCGGGTGTTCGGGTTGTATTCGGACAATGATTCGGCTTATGTTCGGTTTCCGCCTCCCGAGCCCTTCCCGAATCCCCGGATCGCCCGTCCGCATGTCCGCCTCCCGCACCTCCCTCTGCCTCCGGCTCCCCGCCTTCGAGCTCCGGCTGGAGCTCGTCCGTTCACCGGAACTGGACGCCACGTCGGTAGCGCTCCTGGCCCCCGGCGACGGCGGGGCCCGCCAGGAGATCGCCCAGGCGTCGGAGCGGGCCGGGCGGGCCGGGGTGCGACCGGGGATGACGGTCTCCCGGGCCGTGGCCCTCTGCCCGGGCCTCACTCTCCTGGAGCCCGACCCGGCCCACTACAACGCCGCCATGGAGGCCATCCTGGACCGCCTGTCCCGGGCCAGCCCGGTGGTGGAGTCCGTGGAGCGGGGCTGCGTCCACGTGGGCGTGGACGGGCTGGACCGGCTCCTGGGCTCTCCCAGGGAGCAGGTGGACCGCATTCTGGAGCTCCTCTTCCAGGTCCTCCCCCGCCCCGTGGTGGCCGCCTTCCGGGCCGGGCGGGCACCAGGCACCTTCGCAGCGCAGGTCGCCAGCCGGGCCGCCCGCCCCGGCCTCCCCGTCCTGGTCAACGAGGCTGCACTTACCGCCTTCCTGGCCCGGCAGCCCATGGAGACCCTCCCCCTCTCCCCCCGGGAGCTGGAGCGGCTCCACCGCCTGGACCTCCGCACCCTGGGCGACGTGGGCCGCCTCCCCGAAGCCGCCCTCCTGAGGCACCTGGGCCGGAAGGGTCGCACGATCCGGGCGCTGGCCCGGGGAGAGCAGGTCGACCCGGTGACCCCGGCGCACCGCCCCGAACCCATCCGCGTCCTCCTGGACCTTCCGGCCCCCACCCGGGAGGAGGGCCCCATGACCCGGGCCCTGGAGCGGATGATCGACCGGATCCTGGCCCACGGGGACCGGCAGGACCGGAGCCTCCGGGCGCTCCGACTGGCCGCCACCCTGGAGGAGGGCGGCTCGTGGACGGCGGAGATCACCCTCCGGACCCCGTCGGCTCGCCGGGCGGACCTCCTCCGTCCCCTGGCCCACCGGGTGACCCTCCGGCCTCCCCCTCGGGCCGTGACCGCCCTGGAGCTGGAGGCCTTCGACTTCGGCCCCTCCTCCCTGCAGACCGGCCTGTTCGACCGGAGCGAGACGGGTGCCCGCCCCACCCATCCCGCCCCCGGATCCACCCTGGCCGAGGCAATTCGAGAACTCAAGCTCCGTCTGGGACACGCCCCCCTCTACCGGGTGGTGGAGCTGGAGCCCGACTCCCGGATCCCCGAACGACGCCATGCCCTCCTGGCCCTGGAGGAGGGGTGACCACGAGGCGGCGCCCCCCGGCGGGCCGGGGACGGCAGACCGGGCCCGGTCGGGGACCGAAGACAGGACCGGACCGGGGAAGGCGAACCGGACCGGACCCATCCGGCTCCCGCATCCTGCGCCCCCTGGGAGGACCTCTCCCCGTGGTCGTGCAGACCGACGAGGGCGAGATCCCCGTGGCGGTGAAGGGCCGCCGCGGTCCGGTCCGCATCGAGGCGGTCCGGGAGACCTGGCAGATCGACGACGAGTGGTGGCGGGTGCCCATCTCCAGGGTCTACCACTCCGTCGTCCTGGAGGGAGGCCGCCTGATCACCCTCTTCCGGGACCAAACCGCCAACCCGCCCCGCTGGTACTTCCAGCCCGGCGCCCGATGACGCGCCCGGCGACCCGATACGCGGCCGGCGGCCGATACGCGGCCGAAACCCCGACCGGCACCGGACCCGGGTCCGGCCCCCTCCCGGTACCTGGCCCGGCCCCCTCCGGGCACCGGACCCCTCCACCCGGCCTCCGGGTAGGCGTCGGACGCAAGGGTCCGGGGGATTCGGGGGACACCCGAACCCCGCACCCGCTCCATTCGAACCGTTCCCCCCCACACACACCGGAGCCACCCATGACCATGGACCTGCTCTCGAGGCACTGCCAGCCCCTGGGCGAGGACGCCCTTCCCCTGGAGGGCGAGGCCCTCGACCACTACACCGAGGCGATCCCGGACCGATGGAAGGTGGTGGACGGCCACCACCTGGAGGGCACCTTCGAGTTCGAGAACTTCGTGGAGGCGCTGGAGTTCACCAACGCAGCCGGCGAGGTGGCCGAGGAAGAGAACCACCACCCCGAGATCACCGTCACCTGGGGCCGGGCCACCGTCCGGATCTGGACCCACGACATCGACGGGCTCAGCGAGAACGACTTCATCCTGGCCGCCCGCATCGACGCCCGGGCCCGGTGAGCGGAGTCCGGGTCGGGATCGTCTCGGACACCCACGGCCTCCTGCGGCCGGAGCTCTTCCACCTCCTGGAGGGGGTGGACCACATCCTCCACGCCGGCGACGTCGGGCGTCCCGACATCCTCACGGAGCTGGAGACCCTGGCCCCGGTCACGGCGGTGCGGGGCAACACGGACGGCCTGGACATCCACGCCGTGGCCCCGGAGTCGGCCCGGACCGAACTCGCCGGTCGCACCGTGGTCGTGGTCCACGGCCACCTCACCGGGACCTCGCCGGCCGCCCTGGTGGACCACGCCCCCGACGCCGACGTCATCGTCTTCGGCCACACCCACCGGCCCGAGGTCCTGGAGCACCAGGGCGTCCTCCTGTTGAACCCCGGGAGCTGCGGGCCCCGGCGCTTCACCCAGCCCGTGTCCCTGGCCCTGGCCGACTTCGGGCCCGAGCCGGGCCCAGGCGGAATCCGGGTCCGACACCTGGAGATGGCCGACGACTGACCCCAACTCGGGGCCTGCCGTGACCCCTCCGTGACCGGGCCGCTACCACCCCCTCTGCACGGAGCGGTAGATTCCCGCGTGACCGGACCCACCTTCCTCCCTTGCCCGCTCCTCCTGCGGGCCCGGGTCCAGTCCCACATCCGATCCGGAGAGGGCTCCATGCGTTTCTGGTTGTCCGTCGGCCGCCTTGCCGGCCTTGCACTCTTCCTGACGCTGGTCTCCGCCGCCCCGGCGCTGGCCCAGGCCGTCACCACCTCCTCGCTCAACGGACGCGTCATCTCCACGGAGGGACAGCCCCTCCAGAACGTCCGCATCACCCTCACGAACACCCAGACCGGGACCTCCCAGGCCGCCCTCACCCGAGAAGACGGGCGGTTCAACTTCTCGGGTCTCCGCCCCGGTGGGCCCTACCGCCTGGATGCCGAGGGCCTGGGCTACACCGGCGAGGCCCTGGACAACCTCTTCCTCGCCCTGGGCGAGACGGAGCGGGTGGACTTCATCCTCTCCCCGCAGGCCATCGCCCTGGAGGGCATCGAGGTGGCGGGCCAGCGCACCGGAGCCATCATCTCCCGGGGCCGCACGGGCACCGGGACCGTCCTGGACGAGCGGGTCGTGACCTCCACGCCCACCATCTCCCGGAACTTCACCGACTTCATCCGCCTCACCCCGCAGGTCACGGCCGCCACCCCGGGCACCTCGGCGGCAGGTCGAAACAACCGGTACAACAACATCCAGATCGACGGGGCCGTGAACAACGACCTCTTCGGGCTGGCCGCCTCCGGCACCCCCGGAGGGCAGGCCGATGCACGCCCCATCACGCTGGAGGCGATCCAGGAGTTCCAGGTGAACCTGGCGCCCTTCGACGTCCGGCAGGGCGGCTTCACCGGGGCGAACATCAACGCCGTCACCCGGGGCGGGACGAACGACCTGCAGGGCACCGTGGCCTGGTTCGGCCGGAACGAGTCCCTCATCGGCCAGTTCAACGACTTCCAGGGGAACCGCTCCCCCGAGGTCGCCGACTTCGACCAGTCGGACCTGGCCTTCTCCCTGGGCGGCCCCATCGTCCGGGACCGGGCCCACTTCTTCGTGGCCGGTGAGCTCTCCCGGCGCACGGACCCCTACCCCGCCGTGGTGGGCGAGAACACGGGGTCGCCGGCCGGCGCCATCTCCGCCGCCGACATCGCCGAGATCGACTCCATCGTCCGCGCACGCTACGACTACGACCCCGGCGTGGCCGGCCCCTTCGGCCGGAGCACCGACTCCAACAACCTCTTCGCCCGCCTCGACGTGCAGCTGGCCCCCGAGCACCGCCTCGTCCTGCGGCACAACTGGGTGGATGCCACCCAGGACAACTCCACCGGCGGAGCCGGGGCCACCTTCGGCTACTCCAACTCGGGCTACGGCTTCAACTCCGTGACGAACTCCACGGTGGCCCAGCTCAACTCCACCCTGGGCGACGGCCTCGACAACGAGCTCCGGGTAGGACTCACCACGGTGCGGGACAGCCGGGACATCGGCACGGCCTTCCCCCGCTTCCGCATCGACCTGGGCGGTCCCAACAACGTCCGGGTGGGCCCCGACGAGTTCTCCGGGCAGAACGCCCTGGACCAGGACATCCTGGAGATCACCAACGACCTGACCCTCTCCCGGGGGAACCACACCTTCACGGTGGGGACCTCCAACGAGTTCTTCCGGTTCTCCAACCTCTTCGTCCGGAACGCCTTCGGGAACTGGCGCTTCGGCTCCATGGAGGCCTTCCGGAACCAGACCCCCAACACGTACGAGTACTCCTTCCTCCTCCCCGGCGGGAACGAGCGGGCGGAGTTCCCCGTCCGACGCTGGTCCCTCTACGGGCAGGACCGCTGGGAGGCCACCCGGGACCTGGTCCTCACGTACGGCCTCCGCATGGACCTGACCCAGCTCCCCGACACCCCGGCCCGGAACCCCGTCCTGGCCGCTGCAAACCTGGGACGGAATACCGACGAGGTCCCCTCGTCGGCCCTCCAGTTCAGCCCCCGACTGGGCTTCAACTGGGACGTGTACGGCGACCGGACGACCCAGCTGAGGGGCGGCCTGGGCCTCTTCTCGGGCCGGACCCCCTTCGTCTGGATCTCCAATGCCTACGGGAACACGGGCATCGACTACGTCCGGTTCACCTGCCGGAACGCCGAGGTCCCCACCTTCAGCGCCGACCCCTCGGCCCAGCCCACGGCGTGCGCCGGGGGCGACGCCGCCTTCGCGCCCAACGAGATCAACACGGTGGACCCGGACTACCGGTTCCCCCAGGTCTTCCGGGCCTCCACCGCAGTGGACCGGGAGCTGGGCATCGCAGGCATGGTGGGCACCCTGGAGGGCCTCTACACCCGGACCCTGCAGGACATCCGGTACCAGAACCTCCTCATCGAGGAGGACACGGGCGCCGGGATGGTGGAGGGACGCCCCCAGTTCCGGGTGAACCGCCTGGAGGCCGGTGAAGGCGAGATCCCGGTGGGCGAGGTCATCGACATCACGAATACCTCCAAGGGCTACAGCTGGAACCTGACGGCCCAGCTCCAGCGCCCCGTCCTGGACGGCTGGGGCTTCGGGGCCGCCTACACCCTCTCGGAGGCGCAGGACGTGAACCGGGGCGGCTCCAGCCAGGCCGTCTCCAACTGGCGCTTCAACCCCACTGCCGGCGATCCCAACAACCTGCCGGCAGCCCGCTCCAACTTCCTGATCCGCCACCGGATCCTGGCCTCCACCACCTGGGAGGTGGCGGTCTCCGAGCGCTTCCCCACACTGGTCTCGGTGGTCTACGTGGCCGAGAGCGGCCAGCCCTACACCTACGTGTATTCGGGCGACCTGAACGGCGACGGCCAGACCTCAAACGACCTCATCTGGGTGCCGGCCGGGCAGGACGAGATCCGGTTCCGGAGCACCTCCGACGTGTCGGCGGACCAGTCCTGGCAGAACCTGAACGCGTATATCGACTCCACCCCTTGCCTCCGGAACGCCCGGGGCGGGATCGTGGAGCGGGGCGCCTGCACGGAGCCCTGGCACCACCAGTTCGACCTCCGGCTCGCCCAGGAGGTCCGGACCTTCGGGACCCAGCGGGCCGAGGTGGTCCTGGACATCCTGAACGTGGGGAACCTGCTGAACCGGGACTGGGGCCGAAAGGAGTTCGTGTCCAACGAGTCCTTCAACCTCCTGGAGGTGGCCAGCGCCAGCCAGCGGGGCGACGAGCCCGCCGTGGTGAACGGCCGGGCCCTCATGAACCCCTTCGGACCCAGGGAGACCTCCAACTCCATCAGCAACCTGGCCTCCCGCTACCAGATCCAGCTGGGGGTGCGCTACTCCTTCTGATGGTCCCCCGGTGGACCTCCGGCCTCCGGGCCGGGGGCCTCCGCCGGAAGCAGAGCAGCCGGCAGGCGGCCGGGCTCCCCAGGTGGGGGCCCGGCCGTTCGTCATGGTGGCGGACCTCCTGCCCGTCCGTCACTCCTCCAGGGCCACCCGGAGCGTCTTCACGTTCACGAACTCCAGGATCCCGGCCCGTCCCAGCTCCCGGCCGTAGCCGCTGTCCTTCACCCCGCCGAAGGGAAGGCGCGGGTCGGAGGCCACCGACTCGTTCACGGACACGATCCCCGCCTCCAGCTCCTCCCGGGCCAGGCGCTCCCCCAGGGCCTGGTCGGCGGTGAAGACGGCGGCCCCCAGCCCCCAGGGAGAGTCGTTCGCCACCTGTACGGCCTCCTCCGTGCTCCCCACCGGGAGGATGGCCGCCACCGGCCCGAAGAGCTCCTCGTCGGCCGCCGGCATCCCCTTTCGTACGTCGGCCAGGACCGTGGGCGGGTAGTACCAGCCGCGGCCCTCGGGGACCTCCCCTCCCAGAAGGAGGCGGGCCCCGGCCTCCACGCTCTCGGTGACCTGGCGGTGGAGGGTGTCCCGGAGGTCCTCCCGGGCCAGGGGACCCACCGTGCTGGCACTGGCCAGCGGGGGTCCCACCACCGCCTTCCGCATCTGGGCCACCAGCGCCTCCTGGAAGGCCTCCAGGACCTCCTCCACCACCACGAAGCGCTTGGCGGCCACGCAGGACTGCCCCGAGTTCACCAGGCGGGCCCGGGCCGCGACGCGGGCCGCCTCCTCCACCCGGGCGTCGGCCAGGACCAGGTACGGGTCGCTCCCGCCCAGCTCCAGGACCGTCTTCTTGAGGGCCCGCCCTGCCGAGGCAGCCACCTCCCTGCCCCCCTCCGTGCTCCCGGTGAAGGTCACGGCCCGGATCTCGGGGCGCGCCATGAGGGCCCCTGCCCCCTCGTGGTCCGTGTACACGGCCTGGAAGAGCCCGGGGGGCGCGCCGGCCTCCACCCAGAGCTCCTCCAGCGCCGCCGCGCAGCCCGGCACGTTGGGGGCGTGCTTCAGGAGGACGGCGTTCCCCGCCATGAGGGCCGGGCACCCGAAGCGGAGGGCCTGCCAGAAGGGGAAGTTCCAGGGCATGATGGAGAGGATGACCCCCAGGGGCCGATACACGACCCGGGCCCGGGCCCCCTCCACCTCCACGGGCTCGTCGGCCAGGTGGGCCGCCCCGTGCTCCGCGTAGTACCGGGCCGCCCAGGCACACTTCTCCGCCTCCTTCCGCCCCTGGGCCAGGGGCTTCCCCATTTCCGAGGCCATGAGGCGACCCCACCGGTCCGCGTCGTCCTCCAGGAGGCCGGCCAGCGCCTCCAGGACCCGGGCCCGCTCCTCGAACGACCAGCCCTCCCAGCGGCGCCGGGCCTCCACCGCACTCCGGACCCGGGCTTCCAGCTCGGCCTCCGAATCCAGGGGCTGTTCCTTCACGGTCCGGCCGGTGGCCGGGTCGATCACCCGAAACGCCATTGTGACTCCCTTGTGGGGCTGTTGAAGAAATACGGTGGCCGCGGGGAAGAGGAGCCCGGTGTGGCATCGCCTCGGGGCCCGGCCTACCTTGGATCCCCGGGCCGGGTTCGTCGTTCCGTTTCCGGCGTCCGACCCGCCGCTCCCGTACCGTTCGAACCGCTCATCCCCAGGTCACTTCCCGGAGGTCCCCGTGCCCCCTGTCCGCCCCGCCTGCCCCACGCCCGCCCCGTCCCTCCCGTCCGGGCCCCGCGGGGCACGGCTCGCTGCCCTGCCGGCCCTCCTGGCCGGAACCGTCCTCGTCCTCCTGTGGGCCCTCCTCCCGGCCGGTCTGGGGGCCCAGACGCCGGCCCCGCCCACCCCGGCCACCGGCGGCGCCCAGGGAGCCATCCCCACCCCCCTGGAGCACTTCGGGCACGAGCTGGGCGCAGAGGGCGAGCTGGCGAACTGGGACGACCTTCTGGCCTACTACGACCAGGTGGCGGCGGCCAGCGACCGGATCACCCTGGACACGCTGGGCACCTCCACCCTGGGGCGGCCCTTCGTGAAGATGATCATCACCAGCGAGGAGAACCACCGGAACCTGGACCGCTACCGGGAAATCCAGCACCGGCTGGCCGACCCCCGCACCATCGGGTCCGAGGAGGAGAAGCGGGCCCTCATGGAGGAGGGGCGCACCGTGGTCCTCACCACCTCCCACATCCACTCCACCGAGGTGGGAGCCGGGCAGGTCCCGGCCCGCCTGGTCCACCGCCTGGCCACCACGGACGAGCCCGACCTCCTCCACGTCCTGGACGAGACGATTCTGGTCCTGGTGCCCTCGCTGAACCCCGACGGCACCCAGCTGGTGAGCGACTGGTGGCACGAGTGGAGGGACACCGAGTTCGAGGGCGCGCCCCTGAACCGCCTCTACCACCACTACATCGGGCACAACAACAACCGGGACTGGTTCTTCTTCGCCCAGAAGGAGACCCGGATGACGGTGAAGGGGGTCCACAACACCTGGCGCCCCCAGATCGTCCACGACATCCACCAGATGGGCTCCGGGGCCGCCCGCTTCTTCGTGCCGCCCTACATCGACCCGGTGGAGCCCAACGTGGATCCCCTCCTGATCTCGGCGCTGAACTCCCTGGGCACCTGGATCCGGGCCGACATGACCCGGGAGGGCTTCGACGGCATCGTCACCGACGCCATCTTCGACATCTACACCCCGGCCCGGGCCTACATGCACTACCACGGCGGGGTGCGGATCCTGTCGGAGACGGCCAGTGCGAGCTGGGCCCGCCCCATCGAGATCGACTTCGAGAACCTGGGGGGCACGGCGGACTACAACGCGCAGCAGATGAGCTCCAACTTCCCGTCGCCCTGGATGGGCGGGCGCTGGGGGCTGGACGACGTCCTGGACTACATGGAGGCGGCCTCCCTCACCATCCTGGTGAACGCCGCCCGGAACCGGGCTTTCTGGCTGGACAACTTCGTGCGGATCCACGAGCGGGCAGTGGCCGGGTGGGACACCTGGCCCGACGCCTGGGTGATCCCGGCAGGACAGGAGTACGACGCCGGCATGGAGCAGCTCCTCCGGGTCCTCACAACCGGCGACGTGGAGGTCCACGTGGCGGAGGAGGGCTTCACGGTGGAGGGACGCCAGGTCCCCGAGGGCTCGTGGGTCGTCCCCATGCAGCAGCCCTACGCGGCCTTCGCCCAGACCATGCTGGAGCCCCAGGAGTACCCCGACCTCCGCCAGTACCCCGGCGGCCCGCCGGTGCGGCCCTACGACGCCACGGCCCACTCCCTCCCCCTCCTCTTCGGCATCGAGGCCTTCCCGGTGGAGGCCCTCCCCCAGGTGAGCCTCTCGGCGCCGGTGGAGCGCTTCACCGAGTTCTCCTTCCCCGTTCCCGCCCACCTCATGGGGGCCGACGCACCCCGCATCGGGCTCTACCGCTCGTACGCCGAGCCCATGCCCCAGGGGTGGACCCGCTGGCTCTTCGACCTGGCTGGGATCCGCTACACCCCCCTCCGGAATGACGACATCCGGGCCGGCGGGCTCGCCAATGACCTGGACGTGATCATCTTCCAGGACCAGGGGGCCAACTCCATCCGGAACGGCCACTCCCCGCAGCGGATGCCCGAGCCCTACGCCGGTGGGATCGGCGAGGAGGGCGAGGCGGCGCTCCGGGACTTCGTGGAGGCCGGGGGCCGCATCGTGGCCATCGACGCCGCCACGGACTGGGCCATCGACGCCTTCGACCTGGGGGTGGCCAATGCGGTGACGGACCTGCCCTCCCAGGACTTCTACATCCCGGGCTCCATCCTCCACCTGGACCTGGACCCGGACCACGAGATCGCCCGACAGGTCCCCACCGAGAACTTCGCCTGGTACTGGCGGACGAGCCGGGCCTTCCAGGTGTCGGACCCCGATGCCCGCATCGTGGGCACGTACGGCGAGGGCGACCCCCGCCTGGCCGGCTGGGTGCTGGGCGAGGAGTTCGTGGCGGGCCTGCCCGCCCTGGTGGACGTGCCCATGGGCCAGGGGAACGTGATCCTCTTCGGGTTCCAGCCCAACTTCCGGGGGCAGACCGTGGGCTCGTGGCCCCTCTTCTTCAACGCCCTCCGCCGGAATGAGTGAGGCCGCCGAACCAGGCCCCACCGGTCCCGCCACGCCCCCCGACTCGCACCCCGAACCCGTGGAGGACCCGGCCCGAGCCGCCGCCGGGTCGCCGGACCTGGCCACCCTGAACGCGGCCGTGGCCAGCTGCCGGGCCTGCCCCCGGCTGGTGGAGTGGCGGGAGACGGTGGCCCGGGAGAAGCGGGCCTCCTACGCCGACGAAACGTACTGGGGCCGCCCCGTGCCGGCCTTCGGCGACCCCCGTGCCTCCGTCCTGGTGGTGGGGCTGGCCCCGGCGGCCCACGGGGCAAACCGCACGGGCCGCATGTTCACCGGCGACCGCTCCGGCGACTGGCTCTTCCGTGCCCTCCACCGGGCCGGGTTCGCCTCCCGGCCCGACGGGCGAAGCGCCGACGACGGCCTCCGGCTCCGGAACCTCTGGCTCACCGCCGCCGTACACTGTGCCCCACCGGACAACCGCCCCACCGCCGACGAGCGCCGCACCTGCCGCCCCTGGCTGGAACGGGAGCTGGACCTCCTGGCCCCGGGGCTCCGATGCATCGTCTCCCTGGGGGGGTTCTCGTGGGACCACGTCCTCCGGGTCCTCCGGGACCGGGACTGGCCCGTGCCCGTTCCCAAGCCCCGCTTCGGGCACGGCGCCGAGGTGACGGTGGAGGGGCCCCATGGACCCCTGGCCCTCCTGGCCTCGTACCATCCATCCCAGCAGAACACCTTCACGGGCCGCCTCACCGAGCCCGCCTTCGACCGGGTCTGGTCCCGCGCACGGGTCCTGGCCGACACGCCCACCGAATGAACCCATACCAGTCCGCCCTCCCCTGCTCCGGCCCGCCTCCCCGGGCCCGCTTCACCGAGCCCTCCTCCTCCGGGGACGGCTCCGCATGAGGAGCCGCTCCCGTCTCCGCATCCTGGTGCCGGGCCTGGTGGCCCTCCTCCTCCTCATGGCCACCCAGGGGTGCCGCTCCGGAGAGCCCGCCGCCGAGCCCTCCCCCCTGGAACGCGCCCAGGAGGAGCACTGCCGCTCCCTGCAGGAACTCCTCCCCCTCTCCCTGGAGGCCGCCCTGGACATGGAGGCCCTGGAGGCATGGAGCGAGGCCCGGGACCCCGACGCCCCCGGAGGCACCATCCTCCTCTCGGTGAACCGCTGGATGCTGGACCCGGACGAGAACTGGGTCCGGCCCCTGGACGGCTCCCTCCCCGACGAGGTGGCCGACGAACTCGCCGGTGCCGTGGCCGGTGCCCTCGTCCCCCTCCCAGAATCCGCCTGGGCAGGGTTGGAGGAGGGCCTCCCGACCCCCGTGGGTCCGCTGGCGGGAGCCACCCCCGTGGACCCGGAACGCTACCGGGTGCGGAGGGAGACGGATCCTGGCAGCGCGTTCCGCCTGAGGGTCGCCCTCCCCGAGGGCCCCAGCCGGGTCCTCACGGCCTCTCTGGAGCCCAGCACGGACTGCCCTCCCATCCTCCGGAATGGCGCCGACCTGGCCACCCGCCTGGCTGCCCTGGGGGAGGAGGTGGATGTGGGGGTGACCTTCCAGACGATCCTCCTGGTGGACGGCGAGGGCGAGGTGGAGGCTGCGGGGCTGGCCGGCACCGACGGGACCCCGGTGGCCCGAGACCGGGTCCTTCAGGTGGCCCGGGAAGCCCGGTTCACCCCTGCCCGCATCGACGGCTTCGCCGTGCCGGCCCGGACCCTGGTCCCCCTGGCCTTCCCCGACCCGTGAGCGGGCACCGGGAACGGGCTGCGAGCCAGCCCCGGGAACGCGGCGGCGGCGGGGGGGTTCAGGGCCCCATGACCACCCTGACCTCGCCTCGCGCCCTCAGCCTCACCCAGCAGCCCGTAACCCGTCCGCAGGTGACGGACCTCCGGACCCTCCTCGCGGAGGCCGGCGAGGACGGGCTCCTCCGGAACCATCGTCGCCTCCTGGCCGTATCGCACCACACAACGGCGGGCTTCCCCGATCGGGTGCTCCGTCGCCGTCTGGGCGACGACCGGGCCCGGCTGGACACCTATCTGGAGGCGCTGGCCGGTCTCTTCCCCCCGGAGGCGGGCTACCACCATGACCGCCTCCAGCTCCGGGACGAGCTCTCCTCCGAGCAGAAGGAGACGGAGCCCCTGAACGCCGACGCCCACCTCTCCTTCATCGGGGGCGGGTTCACGAACTGCGCGGAGTTCGCCGCAGGCCCCGGAGGGCCCCTGGAAGAGCGCCCCCTATGGTTCGTGGACTTCGACGGGGTCTACCGCGACAGGGACAACACCGAAATCCGTCGGACCCGGCGGACCACCTTCGTGGGCTACAACGGGGAGGAGCGGGTGGCCTCGGCGGAATTGGAGGTCCCGGTGCCCCGGGGACGGGTGGCTCTGGACCTGGCCTCCGACCTGGTCTCCACGGATCCGTCCGGGGGCCCCACGATCCCTGCCGGGGCCCTCCTCCAACCCATCCTGGAGGCCATCTCCACCCACGGGGTCACCCACGGACGGATCCAGCTCCACCTCCACCCCGAGGAGCGGGGGGCGGGGCTCACCGTGAACGAATTCGAGGCCCTCCTCATGACCCGCGACCTGGTGGAGCTCTTCGAGTCGCCCCTGCGCTGGGCCGCGGCCCGACAGGCCGGAAACGCCCTCCTCTCGGCCCTCCGGGCGCTCCGGATCAGCCGGGAGCGGAGGGAGAGGCTCCGGGACCGAGTCCTGGCCCGACCCACTCCGCGGATCCTCCGGCTCCGGCGGGACCTTCGCCTCCCCCTCCTCCCCGACGGCCCCCCGGGGGCTCCGGCACGCCCGGTCCAGGGTCGCTACCAGAGCCCCATCCTGGTCCAGTGGGACCCGGCCCCCGCCGGGGTCCGGCGGGTCCGGGCCACCCTCTGGCGCTTCCGCTGACCCGGCGGGGGGAACGGGCGGGCCGACAGCTCGTCGCTCCCCCCGTCCGGACCCCGGGGACGACCCGTACCGAAGCGGATCGTCCCCGGACCGGCCTCAGATGAGGGACCGGCCCTGGCTGCCATCCACCGGGATGCAGGTTCCGGTGAGGAGGCTGGCACGGGGCGACGCCAGGAAGGTGACGAGGTTCGCGACCTCCTCCACCGTACCGAAACGACCCAGGGGCAGGTTCTCCTCCACGAAGGCCTCCATGGCCTCGGGCTGCTCCTTCACCCGGCGATCCCAGCTCCCGCCGGGAAAGCGGATGGAGCCCGGCGCCACCGAGTTCACCCGGATCCCCTCGGGGGCCAGCTCCAGGGCCATGATGCGGGCCGCACTGATCATGGCGCTCTTCGTGGTGTTGTAGATGCTCAGGCCGGGGCCACCGGCCTCCCGCCCGAAGATGGACGACACGAAGACCACCGAGCCCCCGCCCCGCTTCCGCATCTCGGGGATGGCCGCCCGGGTCGTGCGGAACGCCGTGTTCACGTTGAGGTCGAAGAGCTCGCTCCAGTCCTGGTCCGTGGTCTCCTCGAAGGGCTTCCGGCGGTTCCCCCCCACGTTGTTCACCACCACGTCCACACCGCCGAAGGCCTCCACCGCAGCCGAGACCAGGGTGGCGGCGGCATGGGGCTCGGTGAGGTCCAGGGCCCGGGACACCACCTCCGCCCCCAGCTCCTCCAGCTCCCGGGCGGCCTCCTCCAGGGCCTCTGCCCCCCGGGCGCAGATGGCGAGGCGACATCCCTCCCGGGCGAGTCCCCCGGCAATGCCCCGCCCGATCCCGCGGCTGGCTCCCGTGACGATGGCGACGCGGCCTTCGAGCTCCATGTCCATGTCCGTCGATCTCCCGTTCCTGGTGCAGTGTCTCGCCAATGTCCCGCGGCATTCGACGGACGTTGGCCGCACTGCACCGGCTGATCCGTACCGGGGGGCCAGCGCCTGCCGGCCCCGATCCCCCGGGGTGAAGGGCGACGTACCCGATGGGGCACCGGCAGGTCCGCCGCCGGACCCCGGGCAGGAGCCTATCCCCGCCGCCCGCGCCCACCGGGCCCGGGTGCCCTGCACCTTGAAGCCCCACGTCTTCGGGTTATCTTCGGTACATGTCCCCCTCCACGTCCCCTTCCACCTCTCCCGGCACCCCCCCGTACGTGGAGCTCCATGCCCACTCCGCCTACTCGTTCCTGGACGGGGCCTCCCACCCGGAGGAGCTCGTCCTCCGGGCCCGGGAGCTGGGGCAGCCGGCCCTGGCGCTGACGGACCACGACGGGCTCTACGGGAGCATGGAGTTCGCCCGGGCCGCCCTGGAGGCGGAGCTCCACCCCATCACCGGCGTGGAGCTCACGGTGGCCCTCCCCCCGGTGGCCCTCTCCCCCGGCGGCCGAGGGGCAGCAGGGACCGTCGGGGACCCGGACCAGCCCCCGGAGCGACAGACGGCCCACATCACCCTCCTGGCCGAGTCGTCGGAGGGGTACGGCAACCTCTCGGAGCTGGTCACCGAGTCCCACCGGCGGGGGCCTCGGGGCGCCCCAGCCCTCCCCCTGGAGGAGGTGCTGGACCCGGCCCGGACCGAGGGTCTCGTCCTCCTCACCGGGTGCCGCGACGGCCCCCTCCACCATGCCGCCCGGCGTTCGGTGGCCCGGGCCGAGGAGGTGGCCCGGGAGATGGTGGAGGCCTTCGGGCCCGGGCAGGTCTACGTGGAGCTCCAGGAGAACCGGGTCCGGGGCGATGCCCGGCGCACCCGGCTCCTGGGAGCGCTGGCGGACCGGATGGACCTCCCGGTGGTGGCCACGGGGAACGTCCACTACCACCGGCCCGGGCTCCACCGGCTCCAGGACGTCCTCACCGCCATCCGCCACCGGACCACGCTGGACGGCGCCCACGCCCACCGACGGCCCAATGCCTGCTTCCACCTGGCCCCTCCGGAAGAGATGGCCCGGCGGTTCTCCAGCCGCCCCGACGCCCTCCGCTCCACCCTGGAGATCGCGGACCGCTGCCGGGGCTTCCACCTGGCCCGGGACCTGGACTACGTCTTCCCCGACTTCCGGGGGAGCGACCGGGGGTCCGCCATGGAGGTGCTCTCGGCCCTGACGGGGGCACGGCTGGAGGAGCGGTACGGCCCCGAGGATCGGGACCGGGCCCGGGCGCGTCTGGACGAGGAGCTCCGGCTGGTGGAGCACCACGGCCTGGCGGGCTTCTTCCTGGTCTACCGGGACATCATGGAGCTGGCCCGCGAGGTGGCCCACCGGGTGCGCCGGGGGTCTGCCCGGAGCCGGGCCGGCCTCCCGCCGGGCCGGGGGCGGGGGTCGTCCGTGTCCTCCATCATCTGTTACCTCGTCGGGCTCTCCCACGTGGACCCGGTGGAGTCGAACCTCTTCCTGGGCCGGTTCCTTAACGACGCCATGGGCTCTGTCCCCGACATCGACCTGGACTTCCCCCGAGAGATCCGGGAGGAGCTCATCCTGGAGGTCCACCGGCGATGGGGTCCGGACCACACCGGCCTGGTGGCCACCTTCCCCACGTACCGGCTCCGCTCGGCGGTGCGGGAAGTGGGCAAGGTGCTGGAGATCGCCCCCGGCGACCTGGAGAAGATCGCCCGGCTGGCGGAGCACCGGTCCGCCGGCGGGCTCCGGGAGGACCTGGAGCACATGCCCGAGTTCGCGGACCGGGCCGAAAGCCGCCCCTGGCAGCACTTCCTGGAGCGGGTGGACGAGATCGCCGGGCTCCCCCGCCACATCTCCCAGCACGTGGGGGGGATGGTGATCTCGAGCCGGCCCCTCCACCGCCTGGTCCCCCTGGAGCCCGCCGCCATGGAGGGCCGGACCCTCTGCCAGTGGGACAAGGACTCCTGCTCCGATGCGGGCTTCATCAAGATCGACTTCCTGGCCCTGGGCATGCTCTCCCTGGTGGAGGAGGCCGTGGACCTCATCGATGCCCGCCGACCCGCCGGGGAGGAGGCCCTGGACCTCTCCCGCATCGACCTGGAGGACGAGGCGGTCCACGACCGCATCGCGGCAGGGGACACGGTGGGGATCTTCCAGGTGGAGAGCCGGGCCCAGATCCAGATGATCCGGAGGACCCGGCCCCGGACCCTCCCGGACCTGGCCATCCAGGTGGCGCTGGTCCGGCCGGGCCCCATCGTGGGCGGCGCGGTGAACCCCTACGTCCGACGCCGGGAGGCACTCCGGAAGGACCCGACGTACCGGCCCCCGGTGGACCACCCCCTCCTGGAGGAGCCCCTGGCCGAGACCCTGGGGATCATCGTCTTCCAGGACCAGGTCCTCCAGGTCTGCCGGGCGCTGGCGGGGTTCACCGACGGCCAGGCGGAGAGCCTCCGGCGGGCCATGAGCCGGAAGCGGTCCGGCGAGGCCATGCGGGCCCACCGGGACGCCTTCCTGGAGGGCGCCCGGGCCCGGGGCGTCGACGAGGAGACGGCAAACCGGATCTTCCAGCAGGTGGTGGGCTTCTCCGAGTTCGGCTTCCCCAAGTCCCACGCGGCGGCCTTCGCGCTGCTGGCCTACCAGTCCGCCTGGCTCCGGCACCACTTCCCCACCGAGTACTACGTGGCCCTCTTCAACAACCAGCCCATGGGCTTCTACTCGCTGGACGCCCTGGGCCGCGATGCGGGCCGAAACGGGATCCGGATCCTCCCGCCCCACCTGGAACACAGCCGGGTTCGCTGCACCCCCGAGGGCGACGACCTGAGGGTGGGGCTCGCTTTCGTCCGGGGGTGGGGCGAGGAGGTGGCCCGGCAGGTCGTGGCGGAGCGGGAGGCCCGGGGCCCCTTCCGGAGCCTGTCGGACTTCCTGGCCCGAACCCCCTCGGCCCTCCGGCGCCCGGCGGTGGAGAACCTGGTGTGGGTGGGCGGGCTGGACCACCTGGGGTTGGGGCGCCGCGAACTCCTCTGGCAGGCCGGGCTCTGGCTGGGCCCCGACGAGGAGCGGGGCCGGGGGCGGGGGCGGGCCGACGACCCCCAGCTCGCCCTGGGGCTCGGCGACCTGGAGGACCGGGCCACCCGGTTTCGCCCGGTGGACGACCGGGACGAGCTCGTGGCCGAGTACCGGATGCTCCGCTTCTCCACCGCTACCCATCCCCTGGCCCTGGTGCGTGAGGAGCTCCCCCCCGGCCTGAGGACCTCCCGGGAACTCCCCGACACCCGGAACGGCACCCCGGTGACCCTGGCCGGCCTGGTGGTGGCCCGGCAGCGACCCCACACGGCCCGGGGCTACATCTTCATCCTGGTGGAGGACGAGCACGGCCACGTGAACGTCATCGTCCGACCGGAGGTCTACCGGGCCTGCCGGAACGCCGTGCGGCTGGAGCCCTTCCTGGAGGTGGAGGGGCGGCTCCAGAAGGACGGCGACAGCATCAACGTCATCGCCACCGGGCTCCGGGCCCTCCGGACGGGACGGGGCACGGCGGCCTCCGGCAGCCTGCCCGACCCCATGCAGTACTGGCCCGACCCCAGGCGGGGTGGCGCCGGGGGGTCACCGGCCGGGCAAGGCGAGGCGGAGCAGGGCGAGGCGGTGGAGCGGGACGACGGGCCGGGCGATGGCGGGCGGCGCGCACCCAACGGCCCGCCGGCCAATGCCGACACTTGGCGCTTCCTCCGCACCCTGCGAGAGAGCCCCCCCGGCACGAAGAGCTGGGGGTGAGGGTGGTGTCGCGGTTGAAGTGTCGCCTGGGTCACCAGGGTCCCGTTCAGCACCGGCACAGGCGATGCGCGGTCGGGGAGCGAAGCCAGGGAGCGCGGCTCGATAGCGCGGGCCGGTAGCAAGGCCCGGGAGCGCAGCCAGGGAGCGCGGCTCGTGCCCGTGTAGGGATTTTCGCCACTATTCAGCATAACTCTACACGCGGTCCCGGCGCCCGGACCCTGTGCAGGATATTCCCCATAATTGACGAAAATCCTACACGCGCGGGCCGCCAGGCAGACCGCGTCCGGGAGGGGGGCGCCCCGCCAGGCAGACCGCGTCCGCGCGCCCCGCTAAGCAGACCGCGTCCGGGCCGGCTCGCGTCCGGGGGGGCCATCCCCGCAGACCGCGTCCGGGGGGGGCCATCCCCGCTCACCCCTCCCGGCGGGCCAGGTGGAAGCGGACCCCGTCCCAGTCGCTGGCCGGGGAGAAGGCCTGGAAGTACCGCTCCGCCCGCTCCGTCCCCACATGGGCCGCGGCCACCTCCACCGCCTCCGCGTGGAACGCAGCCCGGTCCTCCTCCTCGGCCTCGGGTCCGGCCGCCATGGCCCGCCCCACCCGGGCCTCCATCTCCTCCAGGACCCGGGCCAGCTCCTCCCGGCGGCGGTCCAGCGAGTTCCGCTCCCCGTCCAGGACCCCGAAGTGGGCCAGGGCGAGCCCGTCGGGCCCCAGCCCGGCGTAGGTCTCCTCCAGGGTGTGGTGCCAGGCCGCCAGGTCCACCGCAGGGGGCGGTGTGGCCGGGTGGGTGGGCGCCTCAGGGTCCAGGATGATCCCCAGGCTGTCTCCGGCCAGGAGGATGCCGGCCCGCTCCGCCAGGTACGAGACGTGGTGGGCGATGTGCCCCGGGGAGTGGAAGAATCGCACATCCCGGAACCCGCCGGCTTCCCCGGGGCGCCACGCCTGGATCCGCTCCGGCGGCACCGGTAGTACCGGGCCCCAGAGGCGGTCGTGGGCCTCCCCGAAGGTCCGGCGGGTGGAACGGACCAGGCGCTCCGGATCCGCCATGTGGGGGGCTCCGTCCGCGTGGACGTGCACCGTGACCCGGGGGTTCTCCCGGACCAGGTGCCCCGTGGCTCCGGCATGGTCCAGGTGGACATGGGTCAGGAGGATATGGCGGAGATCCGCCACGGCGAACCCCGCCTCCGCCAGTCCGGCCCGGAGGGCATCCAGGGACGACGAAGGCCCCGGATCCACAACCACGGGATCCGGGGCCTCCAGTACATGCGCACAGATCGCCCCCTCTAGTCCATCGTGATGGAGGTCGAGGGGGACGATCCGGTCGCTCCGGCTCATGCGGCCCGGCCGATCAGCGCTGCCCGATGGGCACGAACTGCCGCTCGCCCACGCCAGTGTAGACCTGCCGGGGACGGGCGATCTTCTGCTCCTTGTCCTCCAGCATCTCCTCCCACTGGGCCAGCCAGCCCACCGTCCGGGGGATGGCGAAGAGAACGGGGAACATCTCCACCGGGAAGCCCATGGCCTGGTAGATGAGCCCCGAGTAGAAGTCCACGTTGGGGTAGAGGTTCCGCTCCACGAAGTAGTCCTCCTGGAGCGCGATCTTCTCCAGCTCCAGGGCGATCTCCAGCAGCGGGTTCTTCCCCGTCACCTCGAAGACGTCGTGGGCCGCCTCCTTGATGATGCTGGCCCGGGGGTCGTACGCCTTGTAGACCCGGTGCCCGAAGCCCATCAGCCGCCGCTCGCCCTTCCGGACGCTCTCCATGAAGGCCGGGATGTTCTTCACATCGCCGATCTCGGTGAGCATGCGGAGGACGGCCTCGTTCGCCCCGCCGTGGAGCGGCCCGTAGAGGGCAGCCATGGCCCCCGAGAGGGAGCAGTACGGATCCGCCTGGGCGCTCCCGATGACCCGCATGGTGGTCGTCGAACAGTTCTGCTCGTGATCCGCATGGAGGATGAAGAGGATGTCCAGCGCCCGCTCCAGGACCGGGTTGCTCTCGTACTTCGAGACCCCGATCCGGAAGAGCATGTTCAGGAAGTTGCCCGTGTAGGACAGCTCGTTTTCCGGGTAGATGTAGGGCAGCCCCTGGAAGTGCCGGTAGGAGAACGCCGCCAGGGTGGGCATCTTGGCCACCAGGCGGACGATCTGGATCCACCGGTTGTCCGGGTCGTGGATGTCCTTCGCTTCCGGATAGAACGTGGAGAGCGCCGCCACCGACGAGATCATGATGCCCATGGCGTGGGCATCGTAGCGGAAGCCGTTCAGCAGCTTCGTGATGTTCTCGTGGATGTACGTGTGGTACGTGACGTCGTGGACGAACTGGTCCAGCTCGTTGGAGGAGGGGAGGTCCCCTTTCAGGAGGAGGTAGGCCACCTCCAGGAAGTTGGACTTCTCCGCCAGCTGCTCGATGGGATACCCGCGGTAGCGCAGGATCCCCCGGGCACCGTCGATCTCGGTGACCGTGCTCCGGGTGGAGGCGGTGTTCGTGAAGGCGGGATCGTACGTCATCATCCCGAAGTCGCCGTCGTCCACCTTGATCTGGCGGAAGTCCATGGCGCGGATGACGTCTCCCTCGTGGATGTCGATCTCGTAGTCGCGACCCGTACGGTTGTCGCGAACGCTCAGCGTGTTCCGGGGCTCGGTCCCGCTGTCTGCCATCTCCTTCCTCCTCGAACGTTGATCGGACCGCCCGCATCAGGCGAGCGGCAGGGCTGTCTGGTCGGCCTCGAAAGATCCCACGGGCCCGCCATTTGGACAACCCCGAACCCCGCCTGTCGTGCCGACTTCCGACATGATGGCCTCCTCCACGAGGGGGTACCGGGGACCATCTCCGCGGACGTTCATCCGGGACTGGTGGCAGAGGACGACCTCCGGGGCCGCCAGCTCGAGTCCATCTCCTCGCCCGGTCGCCCCAGCCCCCTCAGGGCACGAAGGGCTCCACGGGACGGAAGATCCCCGTCTTCGTCATGTCGCGGCGGAGGGGGAAGCGCTGGAAGGCCCGGGGCAGGTGCACCTCCTCCAGGCGGTCGAACCGAATCTGCCCCCACGCTGCCCGCTCGATCCGGGCACTCAGGAGCACCTCGTCGGCATCGGCCCCTGTGGCCGGGTCCACGGCCTGGGTGAAGCCCGTCACCACCACCTCCTCCACCCCGGGCAGCGCGTGGAAGGCCTCGCCCACCGCGCGAAAGCAGAACCCGTGCACGTGGTCCCGATACTCCTCCCGCCTCTGCCGATCCGAACGCTCCCGCACCAGGATCCGGAGCTCCCGCTTCGCCGGCCGGGCCTCCTCCCGGGGAAACGCGTCCCGGGGGGCCAGGTCCACGTCGAGCCAGAGCCGGATCCCCCCATCCCCTCCGGGCTCAACCTCAAGTCCGACTTCGGTTTCCCGGGGCCAGGGCACATCGGCGAAGTGGTGCTCCAGCGCCTCCGCCACCGCCTCCTCGTCTCCGGCCCGAGCCGCCTCCATGGCCCCAAGCCGCTCCGATTCCAGCGCCTCGTGGGCCTGCCGGGCCTCCTCCCAGGCCTCCCGCTCCCGCCGGGCCGAATCCCGAACCCGGGCCGCCGCCTCCTCCCGGGCCTCCCGCCGCCCCGAAAGTACCCCCTCCACCAGCCGACCCAGCACCCCGGGGCCCTCCGGAAGCACCGGCTCCGCAGGCGGGGGCTCGGGGAACGGACGCGCACGCAGCGCCAGCGGGGGGTCCGGCGCGGGAGTCTCCAGGTGGAGCGCCAGGACCTGGTCCATGTCCCGATTCCAGTGCCTGCAGAGCTCCGCCATGGTCTCCCGGATCCCCGCCTCGTCCGCCCGTCGCACCTCTGCGAGCTCGGTCTCGGAGAGGGGAGTGCCATCTTCCCACAGGAACGTCAGATGCCCCGAATCTTCTGCCTGGATGCGGAGGAGGACGCCGCCGGAATCCGCCTCCGGGCCCCCGCCTGCGCCCCCCGCCGTTCGTGGGGGGGAGGCCGAAGCGGCCCCGGGATCACCTGCGGCGACCCGGGACCCGGCGGGGCCGCCTCGTCGATTCCCCTGCCCGGGCAGCCGGACCTTCTTCCGGTAGTGGAGCCCCGTACCCGGGAGCCCGGCATGCATGTGGGGGCCCGACGGCCCCACGCTGACGCTCCCGCCCCTCCCTCCCAGGGAGAGGCCGGGCCCCGTCTTGCTCAGGTTCAGGCGAATGCCGGGCAGGATCCGGATCCTGCGTCTGAATCTCCATCCCATGCCCGGAAGATGGCCTCCCCCTCCCACCACGGGCCAGCCTTGAATGCAGGGCACCATTTGATGCAGGGCACCCTTTGCTGCGGGGCACCCCTGGATACGGGGCACCCCGGGCCCCGACCATCGCCACCCTCCACCCGCTGCCTCCTGCACCTGCCACCTCCGTCCGGCACGAGGACGCTACTCCGGCAAGGAACTGGCCCGTGTCCCCTCCCCTGCCACCGGCTGTGCAGATCCCTGCCACCGGCTGTGCAGATCCCGGCCACCAGCTGTGCACATTCCTGCCAAAGGCTGTGCCCATCCCTGGACCAAATATATCAAAAACTCATAACCCCGACGGACAACCAGGGTACTATATTAAAAACTAATATCTGGCAGACCACCTTGGTCTCCGCCCCCCCAACCTCGACGCCGGTCCGCGAACCAGGGGTTCGGAAATCCGCCCTGCATGCAGGGTTTTGGTCAATAATGGGCAATATCCTGCAATGAGTCAGGCCGTAGTCCGCGCGTGCAGGGTTTCGTTCAATAATGGGTAAAACCCACACAAACGGAGCGGGGCTTTCCGCCGGGTAGGAGCTGCGGAAGCGGGGGGCCGGAGACCGGGGGGCTGTGAGGCCCGGGAGCTGCGGAAGCGGGGGCCCCGAGACCGGGAGCTGCGAACCCGGGGCGGCCAGACCGAGGGCCTCGAGACGGGAAGCCTTGAGACCGGGGGCTGCGCAACCGGGGGCTGCTGGCCCCGTACACCACGAGCCCCCAACGTCCAACCGGCCCGGACCGCCCCCCGAACGTGCTGTCCGGGAGGCGGCGCCGGACCGGCGCCAGGAATACCGCTGCCCTGCAGGGGTGATCAGAAGGTCCGAACCTCCACGAAGGTCGGCCCCTGCCCCGCCTCGATCTCTTCTTCCAGCTCGAAGGCAGATCCCCCGAAGACGAAGATCTGGCCCGGCACGCCATCTCCCGGAGCCCCGAAGTGGACCTGCAGGAGCCGGCCCGCGTCATCGGTGGTGGCGCTGGCGGCGCCCAGGCAGACCCCCTCCACCTCCACACACACCGGGTTGTCGGGGCCCCGGAGGAAGCTGCGGCTCCCTGTGTCCCAGGCGGTGGTCCCGAAGCCGAAGCCCGAGATCCAGGCCGTGCCCGAAGCATCGATGTGGAGGGAGCCCGAGCCCGGGGCCAGCCCGTCCACGACCTCCACCAGCGTCGGGCCCGTGGGGTCGATGATGGCCATGGACGAGGGGTCCACGAAGTTGCCGGTGTTCACCACGTAGAGGAGGCCGTCGGGGCCCAGGGCGGCCGGGCCGGCGTTGGGGCCACCCGTGCCCACCTCACCCAGGACCTCCAGGGTCTGGCCGTCCACGAAGGTGACGATGCCGTCGCCCAGGGGCTGGAAGTTCTCGTCCAGGTTCCCCGAGACCACGGCCACGCCCGCCGGCGTGTCCACCAGGGAGGACGGGGCCGGGGGGACGTCCTGGAGCTCGGTGATGTCGTCGGAGTCCTGGCCCAGCTCGAAGGCGCCCACCTGGTCGTCCAGGAGGTTCAGGACCAGGAAGCGGTCCCCGCCCACGTGGAGGGAGCCCGAGGCGTTTCCGCCATCGAAGAGGAAGATCCGCTCGACGGCGCGGGTCCGGGCGTTCACGTGGGCCACGGAAGCGGCGTTGCCCAGGGGCACGACGAGGTCCTCGCCCCGGGAGGTGAGGGAGGTGGCGGTGATGGAGCTGGAGGCACCCAGGCCGATGGTCCGGACCTCGGACGGGTCCCCGAGCTGGATCAGGCGGAGGGCGTTCTCGGTGGAGTTCACCACGACGCCGATCCGGGGGTCGCCGTCGGCGCCGGCCAGGAAGCCCAGGTCCTCGGCGGGATCGGTTGAACTGTCGCTGCAGGCCGCCACCACCATGAGGAGGAGGGCCAGGAGGACCGGGGCCAGCCGGCGCCGGAAGGGATTGGACGAATGCCGCAGGGAATCGGACGAGTAGGGAATGCGCATGTGTGGGTGCTCTCGTGAAGTTTGGATGGGGTTGAGTCGGCTGCGGTCAGCGGCCGGGTCGGAGGGCCAGGCGAACCCCGAAGGTCCGGCCCGGCAGGGGGTAGTCCACCAGGAGGGAGGCGGTCTGGTCCAGGAGGTTCTCCACCGACAGGTCGAGCTGCAGGTGGACGCGGCCCAGGGGGTCCGACTCCAGCGTGCGGCTGGAGGAGAGGCCTGCGCTCCAGCGGGTGTGGGCGTCCAGGCGGTTCACGTCGGAGCCGGCCTGCGAGCGCCGGCTCCCGATGCGGCGGACCCGGGTGTCCAGGTCCACGGGGCCCATGCGGAGGCGGGCGTCCACGGTGCCGGTGTGGAGGGGGCGGTACGCGACCTGCCCCGAGAGGGCCCGCCCCGTGTACTCCACCCCCTGCCGGTCCAGGCGACCCCGCATGCGGAGCCGACCGCTCGGCGTCTCCAGGGCCAGGGAGGCAGATGCGCCCTCCCGCCGGACGTCGAAGTTCTCCGGCCGCCAGACGAAGCGGTGGTCCGGGAGCCAGAGGATCATCCCGTCCACGTCGGCCCGCCAGGCCGCGAGTTCGGCGGTGAGGAGGAGCCCGGCGAGCCCCTGCTCGTGGCCCAGACCCGCCTCCACCTCGCCCCGCACCCGCTCGGGCTCCAGGGTGGGGTTCGAGCGGGCCAGGACGCCCTCCTGGAAGTAGAGGTCCGAGAGGGAGGGAGCAGAGAACGCCCGACCGGTGCGGAGCCAGCCCCGGGTCCCGCCGGCCACCAGCTCCAGCTGCGCCGCCGGAGAGACGGCGACCCCGCTCACCAGGTCGTGGCGGTCCAGCCGTCCGCCCAGGATCCAGCGGAGCTCACCCCGCCCCCCGGGCCCGGCCCGTCGGCCCTCCAGATCGGACCAGAGGGCGAGCTCGCCGATGGCATCGGGCGCGTTTGGGCCCAGGCCATCGGCCCGGATCCGGCTGGAGGCCAGCTGCACGCCGGCGGCCAACTCCATCCGCCCCAGAAGAGCGGAGGAGCCCATCTCCGGGAGGCGAAGGGACGTCTCGGCGTCGGCCCCCAGCCGGAGGACCCGGCTCCGGTCCGCGTAGGCCGGACCCAGGGGAGGGTCGGGGTCCGCAAAGCGGCCCTCGTGGGCCTCGGCGGCGCCGCCCAGGGCCCAGCCCAGGAGGTGGGCTCCCCCGTCTCCGGTCCACCGGGCCCGCAGCCCCAGCCGCTCCTGCACCTGGGTCCCGGTGGCCGAGGGCTGGACGATGGTGCCCGGGGTCCCCCGCTCCACCCTCTGGCCATGAGCCCGGATGCGGGCCTCCGTGGTCCGGCCGTCCCGGACGAGTTCGGTCTCGCCCCGGATCCGGCTGACCCCGGCGTTGCCGCGGACCGCCGTGCCTCCCCCCCGGACGTCGGGCCGGTCGTAGCGGAAATTCCCTTCCGCCTGCATCCACTCGCCCCCGACCCCCAGGCGCCAGGGGCCCGGGAGGCCGGGAATGGAGCCGGATTCCAGCTGGACGGACTCCTCTCCCAGCGAGCCCGCGGCCACGTTCGCCCGCCAGTCCCGGGCCCCGGCACTCCGGGTGGTGATGAGGATCGTGCCGGCGAGGGCGCCGCTCCCGTGGCGGCTGGACCCGGCGCCGGGGATTACGACCACGTCCTCCACAGAGGCCAGGTCCACCTGGGAGAGGTCGGCCTCCCCGGTAAGGGCAGAGTTGAGGGGGACCCCGTCCACCAGGACCAGGACCTGGTCCCCGGCGGAGCCCCGGATGGAGGGAACGGAAGGTGCACCGGGGCCGCCCCGGCGCTCCACCAGGACCCCGGGGGCCTCCTCCAGGAGGTCGGCCAGGGTACGCACGGAGGCCCCGGCCTCCGCAGGCCGGAGTCGGATGGAGCCCGCCGTGGGAAGGGCCTCGGTCTCGGGAGCGGCCCGGACCTGCAGGCCGGCCAGCACCACGGGATCGGGGTGGAGGCGGATGTCGATGCGGGTGCGGGAGCCGTTCTCCACCACGGCCTCGCTACGCAGGGGAAGCCAGCCGGTCCCCGACGCCCGGAGCTGGACCCGACCGGGCTCCAGCCCCCGGAAGCGGGCCACCCCGGAGGCATCGGTGCGCCCCGTGTCCCCCGATCCTTCCACCGTCACAAGGACCCCGGCCACCGGGCGTCCGTCGGAGGCATCCAGGACCCGAACCTCCAGGGTGGCCGGGACCTGGGCCTGGGCCCGGGAGGACGCCCCCGGGACGGCAGGGAGCTGGGTCCACGCAGGGAGGACGGGGCAGGCCAGCAGGATGGCCAGGAGGAAGGCGCCGGCGGAGGGCAGGCAACGGGCGCCCCGAAAGGAGGCCCGGCCGGATCGGGCAGGTACCGGCGAACGGAAGACGACGGGCAGGCGCGGGGGCCTGCTCCGGCGTCCGGGAGCCATGGAGGCTCGCGGAGTCAGGAGTCCCAAGTGTCCCCTCCCTCGAGGGTGTCCGGGTGCTGGAGGGACGAGGAGGAGGTCTCCTGGCTCGAGGCAGTCACACTCGCCTTCCCGGAGCCCGCAGGCTCCAGTGGCATTCCTTCGAGTGGACCATCCGGAACGGCTCTCCCGGGGGAGGGCCATTCCGCACCTCTGACAGTGGCGGGGCCGCGCCGGATTCTCACCGGACTTCCGTGTTCCGCCTCGTCGCTTGTTTGTGCCTGAACGGTTAGGCACCGGGGCCGAGCGGCGCAAGCCCCGGCCCCTCCGACAGGGGCGTGCCCGAAGATCGGATCAGCCCGAAACCCACCGCCAGACCAACCAGAGGATGAGGCCCCACATCATGAAGAGCCCCAGCAGGACCACGGACAAGGCCAGGAGGGGCCGGGTCACCCAGCGGTCGATGATCCGCCGGGCCCGGGCCTCCGATTCCTCCCGGGTCGTCCGGGGGAGCCGGGCCACCACCCGGCTCACGCCCCAGGGGACCAGGAGGAGGTCGTCCACCAGCCCCAGGACCGGGACGGCCAGGGGGATGAGGTCGATGGGGCTCAGGAGGTAGAGGATGAGCCCCGCCCCGGCCAGGCGGAGGTGGAGCGGGGTGTCGGGGTGCCGCACGGCCAGCAGCACTACCAGGATTTCCCGCCGGAAACGGAGGAAACGCCTGCGAACGAGCTGGGTGATGGGGGCCATGGGCACCTGTGGCAAGCGGGGCTTCGGGCCGGCACGGACCCGGACTCCGAGTGTACGGTGGGAGGCGGGCCCGAGCCAGAGTTCGGTCCCGGCCAGCACCTTCGTCCCGCCTGCTGTCCCAGAGGTCCCAACAAATGACCCCGGTCACACCCCTCCTCGGTTTCGTCCTGGCCCTCGCCCTCATGATCCCCGGGGCCGACCCCGATCCCGAGGGCTACTGGCTCACCGAGGACGAGAACGCGGTGCTCCGGATCCAGCTCTGCGACGAGGGGATCTGCGGGAGCCTCTACTGGATGGAGGAAGGCGACGATCTCGTGGACCAGGAGAACCGGGACCGGAGCCTTCGGGACCGTCCCCTCTGCGGGCTCCAGATCCTGGGGGGTTTCGAGCAGGACGAGGACGACCCGGCGGAGTGGCGGGACGGCGAGGTGTACGCCCCCGACGACGGGCGGACCTGGAGCGCCCGGGTCCGGGTGACGGGCCCCGACGAGCTCGACCTGAGGGGGTACCGGGGGATCTCCCTCCTGGGCCGGACCCAGACCTGGACCAGGGTGGACCCGGACGACTACCCGGCCTGCGAGGCCGCCGGCGGCTCTACCGGGAGGAGCACGGTGAACGTGCTTCCCTGACCGGGCTTGCTGTCCACCAGGATCGTGCCGCCGGCCTGGCGCACGGTCCCGAAGGAGGAGGCGAGGCCCAGCCCGGTGCCCTTCCCCACCTCCTTGGTGGTGAAGAAGGGCTCGAAGACCCGCTCCATGACCCCCGGGCCCATCCCGCACCCGTTGTCCGTGACCCGGATCCGGAGGAGGGGGCTCCGGCCAGCCCCGGGCAGCCACGAGCCGATGACCAGGTCTGCCGCCAGGACCTCGGATGGGTTGGAAGCGTCTCCCGGAGGGCCATCGGCCCCTTCTCCGGACACCGCATCGGTGGACCGCTCCTGAGGGGGGACCCACGAGTCGACGGTGAGGCGAACCCGGCCCGGTTCCCCCTTGCCCCCTCCCTGCTCGACCTCCTCCCGGGCCAGGACTGCGTCCCGGGCATTCAGGGCCAGGTTCACGAGGACCTGCTGGAGCCGTGCCGGGCTGGATTCGATGTGGGGAAGGGGCTCGGACACCTCCACCTCCAGGGTCACGTCGGCTCCCAGGGCCCGACGGAGGAGCCCCTCCGTCTCCTCCACCAGGGCCGCCACATCCACGGCCTCCACCGGGGTGACCTCGCCACTGGAGAAGGAGAGGAGGTGGCGGGTGAGTTCGCCGGCCCGCCGGGCCGCCCGCCGGATCTCCTCCACCTCCTCCATGAGGGGATGCCCCACCTCCAGGCCCGCATGGAGGAGCTCCACATTCCCCGAGATCACGGTGAGGAGGTTGTTGAAGTCGTGGGCGATGCCCCCGGCCAGCCGGCCCACCGACTCCAGGTGCCGAAGCTGCCGGATCCGTTCCCGACTGACCTCCAGCCGGTCCTCCATGCGGCGCTGGGCAGTGACGTCGCGACAGGCCAGCTGCAGTTCGCGCCCGCCGGAGAGGGTGTTCCCCCCCTCCACGACCCGACCCCGGATCTGGACCCACCGACCGGTGTCCTCCCCCCCGTCGGCCAGCTCGCCGGGGGCCCCGATGCGCACCGGGGGAAGCTCGACGCTGCCCGGACCCCTCTCCAGGATCCCCGCCACCCGCTCCTGCCCTGCACCATCCACCAGCTCGTCGAACCTCCTGCCCACGAGGGCGTCCGGCGAGACCCCCACCACGGCCCGGGCCGAGGGCGAGGCGTAGAGGATCTCGCCGCGGGCATCCAGGCGAAGGATGAGGTCGGTGGCGTGCTCCGCCAGGAGCCGGAAGCGGAACTCGCTCTCCTCAAGGAGGGTGCGGGCCCGATCCCGCTCCACCCGCGCCTGGCGGGCCCGGAGGACGGACCGGATCGTCTCGGGGAGGCGGCGGATGTGGCTGGGCTGCTTGATCACGTAGTCGTCGGCCCCGGACTTCATGGCCTCCACCGCGATCTCCTCGGACCCGGTGCCCGTCACGATGATGAGGGGCACCTGGGGCAGGTCGCGGCGCACCCGGGCCAGGACGTCGAGCCCCGTCATCCCCAGGATGTTGAAGTCGCTCAGCACCAGGTCGAAGGGGCCGGATCCGTCGGGGTCGACCTCCCCCCGTCCCGCCGCCATGGCCTCCTGGAGGATGGTCTCCAGCTCCTCCAGCGTCGCAGCCTCCACCAGGGTGAACCGCCCGCTCTCCACCTCCAGGGCGTCCCGGACCAGGGCCCGGTCGAACCGGGAGTCGTCCACGTAGAGCACCCGGATCCTCTCCGTGCCCGCCCGCGGGTCAAGTTCGTCGTTGATCAAGGCTCGCTGCCCTCCCTTTCCGGCCCCACCCGGGGAGGGGGAGCGTTCCACTCCAGCCAGAAGTCGCCCAGCGAACGGACGGCGCCCAGGAAGCCATCCCAATCCCGGGCTTCACCAGGTAGCCATTCGCCCCCCCGTCGTAGGAGATGGCGCGGTCCTGTGCCTCCGCCGAGGAGGAGAAGATGAGGATGGGGACGCGGCGGAGGCGGGGCTGGCCCTTCACCCTGCGGAGGACCTCGTGCCCCGAGATCCCCGGGAGCTTGAGGTCCAGGAGGATGAGGTCCGGGGGCGTCCCTTTTCCCAGATGGGCCAGGGCGTCCTCCCCGGTGGGCGCCGAATCGACCCGGGTGTCGGGGAGGACCTCCGAGAAGGCGTCCAGGGTGAGGCGCAGGTCCAGCTTCGAATCCTCCACCAGGAGGACCCGGGCCGGGCCGGTGCGGCGGGCGGTTGCTGCGGTCATGTTCCCCGGCGTTCGTTTGAGGGAAAGGCGAGTTCGAAGGCGGCGCCGCCCAGCTCCGACGGCTGGATGGACACCGTGCCCCCGGCAAGTTCCACGGACTTCCGGACCACGGCGAGACCTACCCCGGCGCCGGGGATGTCCTCCTGCCGGTGCATTCGCTCGAAGAGGCGGAAGAGTCGGTCCCTGTGCTCCTCCGGGATCCCCGGGCCATTGTCCTCCACCTGGAGGCGGGTGCCGTTGCCGTTGGACCTCCCCGACACCCGGACCTGCAGGGGGCGGGACGGGTCGCGGTACTTCACGGCGTTGCCCAGGAGGTTGTGGAGGACCCTCCGGAGGCTCGTCCGGTCCATGGGAAGTGTGGGGAGGGGCTCCGACACCTGGATCGTGCCCTTTGCCTCGGGGGCTGCCGCCTCCACCTCCCGGACCACCTCCAGGGCCACCGGGCCGGCCTCGGTGGCCGCCGCCCCCCCTTCCGGCGACTCCAGGCGCCCGAACTCCAGGAGCCCGTCGATGAGGAGGTCCATGTGTCCCCCGGCCTGGAGGATGTGCCCCAGGTACTCGCGGGCCTCCGGGGGGAAGTCCCTGGAGTAGCGGCGCTCCAGGATCTGGCCGAAGCCCAGGACGGCCCGGACCGGGGCCCTCAGGTCATGGGAGATGGAGTAGTTCAGGGCCTTCATGTCGGCGTTGGCCTGGGCCAGCTGTTCGGTGCGTCGGTGGACCCGGGCCTCCAGCTCCTGGTTGAGGCGCCGGACCTCGTCGGTGGCCTCCCGCTCCGCCGTCACGTCGTGGACCAGGGACATCATGGAGGCGACCTCGCCCTCCGAGTCGAAGACCCAGGAGTTGTACCACTCGCACCAGATGATGGAGCCGTCCTTCCGGTGGTTCCGATTCAGGGAGTAGGAGCCGCTGGCGTTCTCCTCCAGGCTCTGCTCCACCGTCCGGTCCACGGCGGGAAGATCCTCTTCCACCACGAACCGCCACCCGGGGTCCGTCCGCCAGTCCAGCCCCCGCACCTCGTCCTCCCGCCAGCCGAAGATCTCCTCTGCCCGGGGCGACCAGCGGACGACCCGGAGGTCGCGGTCCCACTCCACCAGGGCCAGGGGAGTGTTCTCCACATGGAGGTTCAGGCGGTGGTTTGCCTCCCGGAGCTCCTCGGTCCTTCGGCTGCGGCGGGCGTACTGGTGGCGGAGGAGGAAGAAGAGGAGGAGGCCCGTGACCAGGACGAAGGCGCTCCCCTTCCAGGTCTGTACCAGGGCGTAGAGCTCCTGCGACGGGATGAGGACCGCCAGGGCCCAGTCCGAGAGGAGGATCCAGAGGATCCCCACCGTGACGTACGCCAGGGCCACCAGGGCGGCGGAGCGAGACGCCGACGGGAGCGGCGGGACCTGGGCCGGCGGGTGCGGGGTCACGGGTATCGGGGCCTCCGTCGGGCCTCCGGGGCTTCCGCCGTAGATGCGGCAAGGATGCACGGAGGGCGATCTCGCTGAACGTAGATCGCAGGTGTGCGCTTCTGAAAGGGGGCGTAGGTTTGTTTCGTCGGGGTTCTGGCGGCCCGCGCCGGGTTACCTCCCTCCACCCCCTCCCACATCCCTGCCACCCTCCAAGCGCCTGCCGTGTCCACTACGCCGCCACCGCCGCCACCAGCCCCGTCCCCTCCAGGAACGCCCGTGCGCACCCTGGGCTTCGTGCAGGCCACCGGGATCGGGGTGGCCGCCATCGTGGGGGGCGGGATCTTCGTCCTGGGAGGCGTGGCCGTGGCGGAGGCGGGTACCGGGGCCATCCTGGCCTTCGCCCTGAACGGCGTCATCGCCCTCCTCACGGCGGCGGCCTTCGCCGAGCTGGCCACGACCTTCCCGGAGAACGGGGGCCAGTACGTGTACGCCCGACGCACCTGGTCCGTCCGGGCCGCCTTCGGGGTGGGGTGGCTCATGACCTTTGCCCACGTGGTGGCGGCGGTCCTCTACGCCCTGGGGTTTGCCGAGTACGCGGTGGCGGCGGTGGAGGCCCTCCTCCCCGCAGTCACGGACGCGCTTGCCGGGCGCCCCCTGCGGGTCCTCACCCTGGTCCTGGCCCTGGGGGCCAGCACGATCTACGGGTGGCGGCTCACAAAGGTGTCCGCCGGGGGCGGGCAGCTGGAGAACGTGGGGAAGCTCGCGGTGTTCGGGGTGCTCATTGCCGCCGGGCTCGCCGTCATCGTTCAGCGGGGTCCCGCCGAGGCCCTGGCGCCCCTGTCCCCCTTCCTGGACCAGGGGTGGATGGGGATCGTGGCCGCCATGGGCTTCACCTTCATCACCTTCCAGGGCTTCGAGCTCATCGCCGGAGTGGCCGGCGAGGTGAAGGCCCCCCGGCGCACGATCCCCCGGGCCATGTTCGCCAGCCTGGGGGTGACGCTGGCCGTGTACCTCCCCCTCCTCCTGGTGGTCACCACGGTGGGGCTGGCCCCGGCCTTCGACGCGCCGACGGCCATGGCGGCGGCGATCCCCGAGACCTTCTTCGCCGTGGCGGCCTCCAGCTACCTGGGGGCCTTCGGATTCTGGCTCGTCATCGTGGCCGCCATCCTCTCCACCCTGACCGCTCTCAGGGCCAACCTCATGGCGGCCTCCCGGGTGACGCTGGCCATGGCCCGGCACCGGACCCTCCCCCGGGGGCTGGAGCGGCTGGACCCGGAGTCCCGCCAGCCCGTGACCGCCACCTGGTTCGTGGTGGCCACCGGGGGGCTCCTCATCCTCATCGTACCGGACCTGGCCGCCGCCGGTGCGGCCGCCTCCCTCATCTTCCTCCTCACCTTCGGGATCACCCACCTGAGTTCGTGGCAGGTGCGCCGGCGCATCGGCGGAGTGGTGGACGGGGCCTGGCGGGCGCCCCTCTTCCCCGCCGTCCCCGCCCTGGGGCTCCTCTTCTGCGGGGGCCTGGTGGCGTTCCAGCTCTTGAACGTCCCCCTGGCCGGAGTCCTCCTCCTGGTCTGGCTGGGGGTGGGTGCACTCCTCTACAGCAGCTTCCTGTCCAGGCGGGCCGAGGCGCTGGATGCCGCGGTGGCGGGAGAGGACCCCCTCCTGGGGCGCCTCCGGGGACGCCAGACCTCCGTCCTGGTCCCGGTGGCCCACCCCGCCCGGGCCGGGGGGCTGGCCTCGGTGGCCGCCGCACTGGCCCCGCCCCTTTCGGGCCGGGTCCTCCTCCACCAGGTGGTGGTGGCCGATGCCCGGGCCGACGCCGAGACCGTCCGGCACCGCATGTCGGAGGGAAGCCAGGCCCTCTCCAATGCCCTGGTCCGGATCCGGGAGGACGGGGTGGAAAGCGAGCTCCTCCTCACCGTGGCCGATGCCCCCTGGGACGAGATCGTGCGAGTGGCCCGGGAGCAGGAGGTGGACAGCGTCCTCCTGGGGCTGGGCCCGGCCACCGGGGCCGCCGCCGACGAGGACGGGTCGGACCAGGCCGCCGGGGCAGGCCGCCCGGACCACCCCCTGGACCAGCTCCTGGCCCGCCTCCCCTGCGACGTGGCCCTCCTCCACGCCGAGCACGCCTTCGACCTGGACCGGGTCCGCCGGGTCCTCATCCCCCTGAGCGGATACAACGACCATGCCCGCCTCCGAGCCCGGGTCATCGGGAGCCTGGCCCGAAAGGGGCTCGATGCCCTCACCTTCCTCCACGTCCTCTCGCCGGAGGCCGACGCCCGGGCCGAAGCGCGGGCCCGGCGCGCCCTCCGGACCTTCGTGGCCGACGAGGCCCGGGGCGCCGGGACCGCCGAGGTCTGCCGGGCCTCCGACCCCATCGCCGAGGTCGTCCGGCGGGCTGGCGAACACGACCTCCTGGTGCTGGGCATCACCCGCCCCAGGGGCGGCCGGAGCCGGATCGGGGCCCTCCTGGCACGGATGGTCCGGGAATCCCCGGGCCCCATCCTCATTATCTCCCACCCGCCGGGCTCGGGGGGCCGGGGGCGGGCGCGGCCCTTCTGAGGGCGACCTTCTGACGCAGGCCGGCCGACGTCCCGGGGCCGCGACGCCACCCACTTTACAACTCCATTCGGAGATTTAATTTCTGGATCAGTTGGTGATTTCCGTGTCCCCTGACCGGGTTGCGGGGGACCGTTGACCGTCCCCACCACCTCCGGAGGGTTTCCATGATTCGGTCTTCACTGCTTTGCCAGCTCCTTCCCTCCCTGGCCGTTCCTGCCACCCTCCTCCTGGCCGCAGCGCTGCTGGCCCCCCACGAGGCCGGGGCCCAGACGATCCGGGGCACCGTGGTATCCGCCGAAGACGGTCGACCCGTCTCCCAGGCCCGGATCCAGGTGGTCCCGGCAGACGAGGCCGGAGCGGCGACACCCGTGGCTTCCACCACCACGGGTCGAGACGGCTCCTTTTCGGTCTGGGCCCGGGAGCCCGGCGTGTACCGGCTCCAGGTGGAGTCGCTGGGCTTCGACGCCCTCCTCTCCCGGGAGTTCGTCCTCCAGGCCAACGAGGTCCGCTCCGTGGAGCTCCGCCTGGAGGTGGACGCCGTGGAGCTCTCCGCCGTGGAGGTCACCGGCCGCCGCTGGGAGCCCGACTTCATGGGAGACGTCCGACGTCGCCAGGCGCTGGGGATGGGCACGGTCTACACCCGGGAGGACCTGGAGGCCCGCTCCGGAGCCCGGATCCAGGACATCCTGCAGGGCACCCCGGGTCTACGGGTGGTGAACGAGCCCTACGGGGGCCGGGTGGGCGTCGAGTCGAACCGGGGGCTGGCAGGCGCCTTGGGCCAGCCGTGCTTCTCCTCCATCTACGTGGACGGCTGGCGGGTCTTCGACGTGGGGATCCACGCCGACGACGAAGGGGTTCCCCGGGCCGACCTCGTGGACCACGTGCGGGAGGTCCTGGAAGGTGGGGCGGACCAGGTGGAGGCCATCGAGGTCTACCGCGGGGTGGCCGCCCTTCCAGCCGAGTTCGGGGGGAGCTCCTCGCAGTGCGGGGTGGTGGCCGTCTGGACCCGCCGGGGCCAGGGCCCGGACACCTTCGGAAGCGGGGTCACCGGGCTTCAGTACGCCGTCCGCCTGGCTCTGGGTGCAAGCAGCCACGGGCTGTCCGGCGACGCCGCCCCCCGGCACGCCACCGGTCTGGATGCCGCCGCCCACTGGTCCATCCGACCCCGGATCTCCCTGGGTGCACACCTCCGTCACGGGCAGCACGCCATGTCCGCCGAAACCCTCTCGGAGGTGGTGGAGGGGATGCCCGCCCTGGGCCCCGTCCGCTCCGGTCCCCTCCGCATGACGACGCTGGCCGTGGAGCCCCGCGTTACTCCCTTCCCCGAATGGCGCATCCAGCCCGTCCTCCAGGGGCGACTCCTGCTGGCTCGCCGGAGCTTCGAAATGCGGCAGGTGGGGGGAGAGGGCTCCGCGGACCCCTCATCCCTCGGGGTGGGCCTGGGCGCAGGCGTCGCGGCCGCCGTTTCGCTGCCTGGGAGGCTGGGCCTGGAAGCGGGGCTGGTCCGGGACCGGATCTCCTTCGAGGCCTACCCGGATCTGACCGAGGCCTCGCAGTCCCGGTGGAGTTCGACCGGGGCGCAGATTCGCCTGACCTGGGACGTGGCCCCGGTCCGTCCCTGACCGGGGGGGCCGGGCCCCCGGCGGGGGCAGGTCGTCCCCGACCGGAGGCCCCGGGCCGTCACCTGCCGCCGAACTCCCGGGCCCACGCCCCGGCAATGTCCGACATGAGGTGGGGCCCGGTGAAGATCATCCCCGAGATGAGCTGGACCAGGTCGGCGCCGGCCCGGAACTTGTCCATGGCGTCATCGGCCGAGAGGATGCCGCCGCAGGCCATGAGGGTGAACCGGTCGCCCCAGGCCTCCCGGGTCCTGGCCACCAGCTCGGTGGACCGCTCCCGGCAGGGGGCGCCGGAGAGTCCGCCCCGGTACTCCCCCGGGGCCTCGCCAGGGTGGTCCAGGGTGGCGTAGTCCTTGTTCAGGTTCCCGATGACGAGCCCCTGGAGGCCGTGTGCCTCCACCACGTCCACGATGCGCCTGAACTCGTCCCAGTCCGGGTTGATGGGCATCTTGGCGTACACGGGTCGATCGTGTTCCACCCGGGAGAGGCGCTCCAGGAGGGGGGCCAGGTGGGCCGGGTCGGCGAAGCTCTCTCCCCCGTGGACGTTGGGACACGAGATGTTCACCGTGTAGTAGTCACCCACCCCGGCACGCACCAGCTGCTCCAGCGAGCGGGCGTAGTCCTCGATGCCCGCCTCCTCCCCCACGGCTTCGGCCCGGTTGCTCCGGGCAATGCTCACCCCCACCACGAAGTCGTCCGGTGTGGCCTCCGAGGCCAGGCGCTCCGTCACCACGTCGACGCCCTCGTTCTTCAGCCCCTTGTTCACCACGATGGAGCGGGAGCGGACCAGGCGCCGCATCCGGGGCGGGTCGTTCCCCGGGGTGGGGAGCGCGGTCACGGACCCCACCTCCACCCCCCCGAACCCGATGTTCGGCAGGACCTGCAGGAGCCGGCCATTGTAGTCGAAGCCGGCGGCCAGGACGATGGGGGTCCGATACCGGAGGCCATCCACCGTCACGGACGCATCGGGGCCCCGGTACCCGTACATCCCGGAGAGGAGGGCCCGCCCGGCACGCCATCTCCCGACTCCCTCCCCCATGGAGACGAAGCCGTCGTGGACCCGCTCCGGGTCGAAGCGGAAGAGGACGGGCTTCAGGACCTTCTGGTACAGGAGGGGGAGCATGGCGGGCGGGGGTGTGGGAATGGAGCCTGTCCGGGCCCCGGAGGCCGCAGGAGTACTCCCTGAAAGGTGCCGGGGTTCGTGAGGTTTGGCCAGTCGAGCCCGTGGTCCCCGTAAAGGTCGGCCTCAGGCCACGTTCCCGTTCCTGCCGCCGCCCCCGTTGCTCTCGCCCAGGTGCTCCCGGTGGCAGTCCGGGCACATGCCATGCGACACCCGGGTGCCGGACTCCCTCTCCAGGTGCTCCTCGAGGGTCAGCCAGTCGCCGTCCTCCACATGGATCCGCTTGCACCACGCGCAGATGGGAAGGAGGCGCCGGAGGCGCTCCACCTCGGCCTCGGCGGCCTTGAGTTCGGTGACGTCCGTTGCCGTGAAGAGGACAGCCACGAGGTGCCCCTCCTTCTCGATGGGGATCATCCGGCTCCGGAGCCAGCGGACGTCGTTCCCGGGGAAGACGGCCTGCACATCGTACTCCTGGACTTCACCGGTCTGCTTCAGGGAGTCCAGCGCCGCCAGGAAGGTGTCCTTCGAGTCCGGTGGAAGGTGCGACGCGACTCTCGTCCCGAGGACGGACTCGGGGTCGTCCCCCTCCATGACACGGTTTACGTACAGGATCGTCCCTTCCATGTCGGCCACTACCACGTACTCCGGCAACGCCGAGAGGACCTTTGCAAGGGAATCCGCATCTCCGACCAGCCGTCGGACCATTTCCACCTCCCCCTCGGGGATCCACGAACGAACCCGATAGCGCTCATTGCAACTGCATGATCGCATACACTACGCTCAAAGGGGCACGCGCTCCGGTCAACCGCTCGGGTTGCCGGAGCGCACCGTCACGGTGGCGTCCCGACAGCTTCGCCCCCCACCGTGGCCCGCACGAGCCGCACCCGGGACGGGGGCGCGTCCGACTCGTTCGCCACGAGTCCGATGCCGCGGGCAAAGAAGTGGGTTTGCGTCCCGGCTCCTTCCCGAGCGAGCTCCACCTTCACCACATCCCGGAAGCTGGTCCCGAAGACGTCCAGCTCGTCGTGGCGCGCAACCAGGGTGGTGGTGGCCACCCCGCCAGCCATCTCCACCGTGCGGGATTCTCCCTCTTCGAGGCCGAAGTCGGCCAGGAGGGAGAGGGACTCCGCATTCGGGCCCAGGTAGAGTCGGGGCCCGTCGTGCCGCACGATGAGGGTCTGCTCCCGCCCGACTGCATCCGTGCTCCGGATCCGGAAGACCACGGCCCCGTCCTGCACGGTGGAGTCGGCCACCTCGTTGGTGAACTCACCGCGGACCGAGGACTCGAAGGTCCAGGTGTCGCCGGGCTCGGTCGGGTAGTAGTCCCGGGCGTCCATCGGAGGCTGGGGGGCAACGGCTGCAACAAGTACGATGCAGGCCAGGGTGGCGGCCACCACGGCTCCGGACAGCCCCCGGGCCGCCCGCAGATGGGTGCGCCCTGCCGTGCCGGCCCGGAGCTCCGTGTCGGCCCGGGACTCCTTGCTCGCATCCATGGTACTCCTCCATCTGGGGAAAGCGACAAACGCCGGACACGGCAAGATCCGAACGTCCGCGGGGCGCGCGAATTGCGCGGGTCCGGGGGGTGCGAGACCGCTGAGTGCGCGGCCGCTGCACCACCCTCAGCGGAAGTACGCATCCAGGATAACTTCAAGGACGACGAGGACCATGAAGAGCAGGAAGGAGGCGAGGAAAAGGACCAGGAAGATGGAAAGGCATCCCGCCCGCCCCCGGTCCATCATCTGTCCCTCGTGGGGATCCTCGGGAGGCGCCCCCTCCCCTTCCGGCGCCCCTCCCGTGTCCTGCTCAGTAGGGACCGCCTCGGCGTCAGCATCAGATTCCCTGTCGGCCCTGGACTCCATGTTCACATCGATCGTGCTTCTCCGTGTCGGGAAACGGCAAACGCAGGAGCCCAAGGTACGGGCGTTCGCAGGGGCATGCGAACGAGGGGGCATGCCGACGATCCGGCGGATTCGCCCGAAGCGGAAGCCGAATCCCCGAGGAATCCCAGCTACGACTCGACCCCGGCGTCCGTCTGTACCCGAGCCCCCGCCTCCGCCTCCATACGCGCCCCCGCCTCGGCGTCCGGGCTCGGCTCGACCTCCGCCTCCACCTCACCCAGGACGCGGGCGGCGGCCCCCACGTCCAGGTTGCTCACATACACCTTGTCGATGCCGCGCCGGGCCAGCGCCTCCAGCGTCCGGGCACACACCTGGGCCGGGGTCGCACCCGCCGCAAACTCCCGGGTCAGGCCCTCCACGGGCACGGGCAGGAAGCGGGCCAGGCGCTCGAGCGTCGAGGGGCGGGCACTTCGGTAATGGAAGATGCCGAACAGCCCCGGCGTCTGGAGGCCCTGGCGATCAGCCTCGGCCAGGAAGCGATCCACCGGTGCCATGTCGTGATGCGAGACCACCTGGGTGAGCCAGTAGTCGGCGTTGTGCCTCTCGCTCAGGAGGAGCTCCACCTGTCGGGCGGCATCGCGGTAGGGGTTTACCCACGCCCCCAGGGGCAATCCGGGTCGGCTGTGCTCCACCAGCCTGGAGCGGAGGTCGCGGGAGCGGGGCAGGCAGCGAGGCGGTCCCACCGTCCGGTCGCCACCCGTTACGGTCACGCCCCCCAGCCCGTGGGCCCGCGCCCGGCGCACGAAGAGCTCGCAGTACTCGAGGGAGTGCTTGCAGGTCAGAAACGGCACCACCTGCGACAGGTCGATGTCGGCGCCCAGCCCGTGGGTGATGACCCGGAGGCTCTCTTCCTCCGGGTCGCCCACCGCGTCGTCCGTGAAGAGAACGAATCGACCCTCCGAAAGCAGCCGCCGGAGGCCCCGCTCGAGATCGATCCAGGCCTCCACCGATGCAGCCGGACCCAGGTCGGCACCGGGGGGACGCAGCTCCACGGCTCGAAGCGGACCCGGCCGCTCCAGCGCGTCCAGAAAGGGGGAGCGGGCCGGAGCAGAGGTGGCGTCGGGGCCACTCACGACGCAGCCTCGGATGCGGCCTCAGACGCAGAAGCAGCTCCCGGTGCCTGGCGGAGGCGACGCACCACCTCCAGCGCCATCTCGACCTCCCCTGCAGAACACGACACATGGATGCCGGCAATCCGGCCGCGAAGCGCACGGGCCGCCTCCACGGCAATGGAGATCCCCTCTTCGCGAGCTCGCTCGGGCCCTTCCGCCTCGGCCCGGCCCATGCGCTCCATGACGGAGTCGGGTACGTGCACGCCGGGCAGCTCGTGGTGCAGGAATTCGGCCGTGCGCACCGAGGCCACGGGCCACAGGCCGGCCATCACCGGGATGGGCCGGATCGGAGGGGCGCCCTCCGCCGGGCCGTCTGCAGCAAAGGCACGGTCCAGGATGCGGTGGACGGCCTCCGCCTCGAACACCGGCTGCGTGACGGCAAACTCGGCACCGGCCGCCACCTTCCAGCGAAAGCGGCGGAGCTCTCGCTCCAGGTCGGGGGCATGCTGGCCCAGCGCGACCCCGATGACGAAGGGGGTGGGCGGCTCCACCGGATGGCCACCGGGGTCGACCCCGTGATTCAGGTGGTGCAGGACATTCACCAGGCCAATGGAGTCGATGTCCAGGAGGGCCGTGTGGTCCGGATAGGGACCGGCAGGGCTCCGGTCGCCCGTCACCACCAGCACGTTTCGGATGCCCGTGGAGGCGGCGGCCAGGAGGTCGGAGATCATCCCCACCATGTTCCGGTCCCTGCAGGCGTAGTGCGCCACCACGTCGAGCCCGGTCTCGCGCTCCACCAGCGTCGCGGCCGGAAGGGAGGCCATGCGGGCCCTCCCCCGGGGGGCATCGGGGATGGCCACCACGTCCACCCCGGCCAGCCGGGCGCGGCGGGCGGCCGCCAGGAGGGGCGCCGGGTCCCAACCCGACGGGGGGACGAGTTCGATGGAGCTCAGGAAGGTCCCCTCCGACAGGCGGCGGCCCAGGGGGGACCGATCCGCCAGTGGGGATGGCTCGACCCGGCGGCTCAGGGGGCTCGACGGAACCACCGGGCCGGGAGCCCCGGACACATCGTGCGCCTCGTTCGACCGGGACGCATTCGCCCCCCGGTCCACCTCAAGGGAGGCCACGGCCCCGGCCATCTGCCGGATGTGCTCGGGCGTCGTGCCGCAGCATCCGCCCAGGAGGCGGGCGCCGGCCTGGGCCATCCGGCGGGCGTACCGGGCCATGTACTCGGGGCTCGCCATGTAGATCTTGCGGTCACCCACCGAGCGGGGGAGCCCGGCGTTGGGGAGCGCCGACACCGGAAGCGAGGTGGCCCCCACCATGATCTCGACGGCATCGAGGACCTCGGCCGGCCCCACCGAACAGTTCAGCCCCACCGCATCGGCCCCGAGGGCCTCCAGGCGCCGGGCCGCCTCGGCCACCCCGGTTCCGTAGCTCGTGCGGCCATCCGACTCGATGGTCACCTGCGCCACCACGGGGAGCGTCGAGAGCTCCCTCACGGCACGGAGCGCCTGCTCCAGCTCCCGGAGGTCGCTGAAGGTCTCCAGCACGAAGCCGTCCACACCTCCCTCCAGGAGTCCCTCGACCTGCCGGGCAAAGAAGCTTCGGGCCTCGGCCTCGGCGGTGGGTCCCCAGGGCTCGATCCGGATGCCCAGCGGCCCCATGGCCCCCACCACGTGGAGGGACTCGGGCGGCGTGCCTGCCGGCAGTCGGGCCCGGGCAATGCCTCCCCGCACCCGGTCCACGGCGGCGCGGTTGATCTCGGCCGTCCGCGCCTCCAGCCCGTGGCTCGAGAGCTTGACCGGGTTCGCGCCGAAGGTGTTGGTCTCGAGGATGCGGGCACCGGCCTCGGCGTACTGGCGGTGCACGTCCTCCACCAGTTCGGGACGGGTCAGGTTGAGTTCGTCGTAGCAGACGTTCACGAAGACGCCCCGGTCGTAGAGGACCGTGCCCATGGCGCCATCCATGAGGTGGATGCCTCCCCCCGTCAGGCGCTGGCGGAGTCCGTCCGGTCCCTGGCCCGGGGCGGTGCCTGCAGGCGGCGTCATGCCACCACCTCCTGCTCGTCCAGGTTCGGGCGCAGCCAGCGCTCCGCCTCCTGCAAGGTCATCCCCTTCCTGGCGGCATAGTCGGCCAGCTGGTCGGGCCCCACCCGGCCCACACCGAAGTAGAATGCGTCGGGATGGGAGAAGTACCATCCACTCACCGATGCGGTGGGCAGCATGGCGCAGCTCTCGGTGAGCTCGATACCCAGGTCCCGGGCCCCCACTATCTCCATGAGGGTCCGCTTTTCGGAGTGGTCCGGACAGGCGGGGTAACCCGGGGCCGGCCGGATGCCCCGATAGCGTTCCCGAACGAGTTCGTGGTTGTTGAAGGATTCGTCGGGCGCATAGCCCCAGAGCGTTCGGCGCACCCGCTCGTGCAGGCGCTCGGCATAGGCCTCGGCCAGGCGGTCGGCCAGGGACCGGGCCAGAATGCTCCGGTAGTCGTCGTGTGCGGCATCGAAACGGGCCGTGAGGCCGTCGAGGCCAAGCCCTGCCGTCACCGCAAAGGCGCCCACCCAGTCGCCAGGCGCGCCGGCATCCCGAGCCTTCACGAAGTCGGCCAGCGCAAGGTTGGGCCGCCCGGCCCGCTTGTCGAACTGCTGGCGCAGGGTGTGGATGCGCGCCCTCACCTCGGTCCGTCCTTCGTCGGTGTAGAGTTCGATGTCGTCGCCCGTTCGGGCGGCCGGCATGAGGATGGCTGCGCCCCGAGCCTCCAGATGGCCTTCCCGGATGATCTCCTCCAGGAGGGTCTCCCCGTCCCTCAGGAGGTCCGAGGCCGCATCGCCCACCTCGGGGTCCGAAAGGATGTCGGGGTAGGTGCCCCTGAGCTCCCAGGCCGCGAAGAAGGGGGACCAGTCGATATACGGCCGGAGGGTCGCCAGGTCCTCCTCCACGAAGAGATGGCGACCGGGGACTGCCGGGCGAGGCGGCTTGTAGCCCGTCCAGTCGACGGGAAAGGGGTTGTCCCGGGCGGCCTCGATGGTGAGAAGCGGTGTCCGCTCCCGCCGACCCCGATACCGGTCCCTCAGCCCTGCGTACTCCTCCCGGGTGCGCGCCACGAAGGCCGGGGCATCGCGGGAGCTGAGCAGCCGACTCACCACCCCCACGGCCCGCGAGGCATCGTCCACATGGAGGACCGGCGCCCGCCGTGCCGCCTCGATCTTCACCGCCGTGTGGGTGCGAGACGTGGTGGCGCCCCCGATGAGCAGGGGCAGCTCCACGCCCTCCCTCTCCAGCTCCCCGGCCACATGGACCATCTCGTCCAGCGAGGGCGTGATGAGGCCCGACAGACCAATGATGTCGGCCCCTTCCTCGCGGGCCTGGCTCACGATCCGGTCGGCGGGCACCATGACGCCCAGGTCCACCACCCGGTAGCCGTTGCACTGGAGCACGACCCCGACAATGTTCTTGCCGATGTCGTGCACGTCGCCCTTCACGGTGGCCAGGAGGACCGTCCCCTTCCCCGCCTGCTCCGACACCTCTTCGCCGGCCGCCTCCGCCCGGGCCGTCTCGGCCTCGATGTGGGGAATCAGGTGGGCCACCGCCTTCTTCATGACCCGGGCGCTTTTCACCACCTGGGGCAGGAACATCCTGCCCGAGCCGAAGAGGTCGCCCACCCGGTTCATACCGTCCATGAGGGGACCCTCGATCACCTCGATGGCCCGGTCTGCGGCGAGGCGCGCCTCCTCCACATCGGTCTCGACCCAGTCGTCCATCCCCTGGACGAGGGCGTGCACCAGGCGGTCCCTGGCACCGGCCTCCCGCCACGACAGGTCCTCCACCCTGCGGGCCTCCACGCCCCGGTGCGCCTCGGCCAGCTCGGTGAGGCGCTCGGTGGCGTCGGGGACTCGGCAGAAGAGGGCATCCTCCAGCGCCTCCCGCATCTCGGCGGGGATCTCGTCGTAGACCGGAAGGGCCCCGGCATTGACGATCCCCATGTCGAGCCCGGCCTTCACCGCGTGGTAGAGGAAGACGCTGTGGAAGGCCTCCCTCAGCCGCGGGCTCCCGCGAAACGAGAAGGAGAGGTTCGAGATGCCCCCCGACACCAGGGCGTGGGGACAGGCCTCCTTGATCTGTCGGGTGGCCTCCAGGAACGCCATGCCGTACGTGTCGTGCTCCGCCATTCCCGTGGCGATGGCGAAGACGTTGGGGTCGAAGATGATGTCCTCGGGCGGCACCCCCACCTCCTCGGTGAGGATCCGGTAGGCCCGTCGGCAGATGGCCAACTTCCGCTCGGCGGTGGCGGCCTGCCCCTCCTCGTCGAAGGCCATGACCACCATGGCGGCCCCGTAGCGGAGGATGCGGCGGGCCCGCTCCCTGAACACCTCCTCGCCGTCCTTGAGCGAGATCGAGTTCACCACCCCCTTGCCCTGGATCCGGCGGAGCCCGGCCTCCAGCACCTCCCACCTGGACGAATCCAGCATGATGGGGATCCGGGCGATGTCGGGCTCGGCCGCCACCAGGTTGAGGAACCGGACCATGGCGGCCTCCGAGTCGAGGAGGCCCTCGTCCATGTTGATGTCGAGGATCTGCGCTCCCCCCTCCACCTGGTGGCGGGCCACCTCGAGGGCCTCGTCGTAGCGCTCGTCCTCGATGAGCCTTCTAAAGCGCCTGGAGCCCGTGACGTTCGTGCGCTCCCCCACGTTCACGAAGTTCAGCTCGGGGCCGATGTTCAGAGGCTCAAGCCCACTCAGCCGACATCGAACCGGACGATCGGGCGCGGTGCGGGGCGCCAGGCCCTCCACGGCATCTGCAATGGCCCGGATGTGCTCGGGCGAGGTGCCGCAACACCCTCCGGCCACATTGAGCCATCCCGCCTCCGCCCAGCCCCCGATGGCGTCGGCCATGTCGGTGGGCGTGAGGTCGTAGCCCCCGAACTCGTTGGGAAGCCCCGCATTGGGATGGCAGGAGGTGCGCACCTCGGCCAGCCCCGAGAGCTCCTCCACGTAGGGCCTGAGCTGTGCCGGGCCCAGCGCGCAGTTGAGCCCCACCGAAAAGGGCCTCGCATGGCGCACGGAGTTCCAGAAGGCCTCCACGGTCTGCCCCGACAGGGTCCGGCCCGACGCATCGGTGAGGGTGCCCGAAATCATGACCGGGCGCCGGGTGCCCTCTGCCTCGAACACCTGGTCCAGCGCGTAGAGGGCCGCCTTGGCGTTCAGGGTGTCGAAGACGGTCTCCACCATGAAGAGGTCGACGCCGCCCTCCAGGAGGCCGCCGATCTGTTCCGCGTAGGCCCGGGCGAGCTCCTCGAAGGTGATGTTCCGGAAGCCGGGGTCCTCCACTTTGGGGGACAGCGACGCGGTGCGGTTCGTGGGCCCCAGGATTCCGCAGACGAAGCGGGGGCGGGAGGGGTCGACGGCCTCGGCAGCAGCGGCGGCCCGGCGGGCGACCCTGGCCGAGGCGGCGTTCATCTGGTGGACCAGGTGCTCGGTGCCGTAGTCCGCCTGGGCAATGGCCGTGGCCGAGAAGGTGTTCGTCTCGACGATGTCGGCGCCGGCCTCGAAGTAGGCCGCATGGATGCCCTCGATGACGTCGGGGCGGGTCAGCGACAACAGGTCGTGGTTGCCCTTGAGGTCGGAGGGGTGCTCGGCCAGGAGGGTGCCCCGGTAATCGGACTCCTCCAGGTCGTGGGCCTGAAGCATGGTGCCCATGGCGCCGTCCAGGACCAGGATGCGCGAGCGGGCGGCCGCTTCGAGGCGACGGGGCTCATGGGGGGCAGGGCCCGGGAGGTGGGCCCGGGTCCGATCGGAAAGGATGGGACCGGAACTGGAACGAGACATGTCTGTTGCTCCTTCACACCGCCCCGGTCGTGCGCGGCGGGCGGTCGCGAAGGGGCAACGAAAAACCCCGGTCGCGAGATGCACGCCGGGGAGTGGCCTTTTAGCGGTTCGGTTTCCCGGGTCGCA
>REBX01000052.1 GCA_007692505.1 Gemmatimonadales bacterium
GTGTCCCAGAACCAGGTGGTGGGTGCCAGCGTGATCGCGTAGAGGAGGAGTGCGGCGCCGGCGGCGCACAGGGCGTGCACCCAGGGCGGGCGTTGCTGGATCATGGGCAGGGAATCGGGGGTCCGGAAACGGGCGTGCCGGGGTCCGGACCCACCTGCCCCGTGGAGGGCGGGAGGGGTCCCGGGGTGGCCCGGCCGGGGCAGCATGAATAAATAGGGACGTCAGATCCCCCGAGAAAGGTCCCCGAGGGCATCCACGTTCCCCGCACCCCGTCTGCCATGGCCGCCAGCCGCCGCACCCTGGCCTTCCTCCGGAGCTGGCTTCGCGACGCCGGGAGCCCGGCCACCGAATCGGAGTTCACCGGCCCCGGTGGACGGCCCATGGTCCTGGTGGACCCATCGGACCCCGGCCCCCACCCCGGGTGGGTCGTCCTCCACGGCATGACCCGACCCGGGCCCCACCACGAGGGCCTCATCCGGTTCCGGAGCGCCCTGGCCGCGGCAGGCTTCCGGGTCCTGGTCCCCGAGATCCGGGAGTGGCGGGACCTCCGCTTCGCCCCGGAGGCCGCCGGCGAGGTGATCCGGGATGCCGTCCACCACCTGGCCCACGACCCGGGCACCCGGGGTCCCGTGGTCCTGGCCGGCTTTTCCTTCGGTGGCCCCCAGGCGCTTCGAATTGCCGCCGACCCCGGAATGGACGAACACCTGGCCGCCGTGGTCTCGTGGGGCGGCTACCACCGGCTGGCCCCCTCCGTGCACTTCGCCTTCTCGGGGCAGGTCCCCGGCGACGACCACGAGCCCCCGGCAGACCCCGACCCCTACGGCCGCTGGATCGTGGGGGCGAACTACCTGGAGGCGGCCCGGTCGGGACCGGCATCCCTTGAGGCCGCGTCCATCCTCCACGAACTGGCCGCCCTGGCCGGCGACCTCCAGGTCCCCACCGACGACCCCCGGGTGGTGGAACGGGCCCGGGAGCGGACCGAGGGTGCCTCCGGGGAGCTGTGCCACCTCCTGCGCCTCTTCGGGGTGCCCACCGCCCACGACGCCCCCTCGGCCCGGGCCGCCCACCCCGAATCCGACCCGGAGCCGGACGCGCCCGGCCCCTCCTCCCCGGAGGCCCTGCGCCTGGCCGCCGAACTGGTGGAGGCCGCGCTGGCCTCCGAACCCCTCCTGGAGCCCCTCCCCCTCCCGGCGCCCATCCCGGTGCCCGTGCACCTCCTCCACGGTCGGGACGACGTGCTGATCCCCCATACCCAGACCCTGGCCCTGGCCCGAGCCCTCGGGGAGGCGGACCACGCCCCCGCCGGCCTCCACGTGGGCATCACCGGGCTCTACGCCCACTCCGGCGGAAACGGAAAGGCCGGCGCCGGAACCCTCTGGCGAACGGCCCGGGAGGGCCTCCACTTCGCCCGGCTCCTGCGCCGGCTCTTCCGGCACGGCTGACCTACAGCTGACCCGCCCCTGCGGTCAGTCCACCACCACCGACGACGCGTCCCAGCTCCGGAGTCCGTTCTCCCGGACCGCCCGGACCTCGATGCGGTCCCCGGCAGACACCCCGGTCACGGTGGCCCCCGTCTCCGTCACGGTGTCCACCTCACGGACCGAGCCGTCCTCCGACACCACGTGGATCTGGTAGCCCTCGATCCCGGTTTCCGGGTTGGCCTCCCACGCCAGCGTCGCCTCGCCCCCGCCCTGCTCCGTCACCTGGAGGCCTGCCACTGGAATGGGCGAATCGGCCAGGAGCATGATGGTGGCCGCCGTCGTCCGGCTGACCTCGGCCACCAGCTGGTGGTTGATCGTCTCCAGCTTGTCCGTCCGCTGGTGGTAGTGGGGGTTCCCCAGGACGGGGTAGGAGCCGATCCCGCCCACGATGTCGCCCCACACGTCGTAGAAGACCTGCCCGTCCGTGCCCCGGGTGTAGAGGGCGTTGTACGTGATGAGGTCCGAGAAGTGGTGCGCCGCCCCGTGCTGGATCCGCATGATCCCGTGGTTCGAATGGCGGATCGTGTTGTCGAGGCGGTGGCTCCGGGTCCATCCGATCATGTCGTTGTTCAGGACCCCCACCACGTTCTTGCCGTCCTCCTCCGCCATGCGGACGTACTCCCGGGCCCCCACCAGGCCCACCTCCTCGGCGTTCAGGAGGACGAACTCCACGGAGGCCTTCCGGGGCCGCTCCGCCAGGACCCGGGCCGCCTCCAGCATGGCCGTGGTCCCCGAGGTGTTGTCGTCGGCCCCCGGCGCCGGCAGCACGCTGTCGAAGTGGCTGGAGATGATGTAGACCAGCTCGGGGTTCTCCGTCCCGGGCAACCGGGCCACCACGTTGGCCACCCGGAGGCCCGAGGGTGCCCGGGGGGTGTTCAGGTCCCAGTACTGGAGCTCGACCTCGTACCCCCAGGACTCCAGCGTCTCCCGGAGGAACTCGGTGGCTTCGTCATTCCCCGAGAGCCCCACGAACTTGGAGCCCATCCGGTACATGATGTCGGCGTAGTGGAAGACCCGTCCCACCGAGATCTCCGAGGTGGCGGCCCGAACCTCGTCGGCGATGGGGGCAAAGGTCGCCTCCCCCTCGGCCAGGAGCTCCCGCTCGTGCTCCAGGTTCGCCTCCAGGCGGGCCTCCAGCTCGTCCATGCCCACCTGGCCCTCCAGGTCGATCCAGTACACGGCCCGCCGGGGGTCGATGGTGTTCCCGTCGCGCTCCGCGGTCACCAGGATCCCCGAGGCGTCGGGGGCCACCACCCACTCGTACTCCGGCGAAATCGTCCGGAGGGTGTTGGAGTGGAAGAGGCGGTATTCCCGGTCGCCGGTGGAGAGGTCGTGGAGGACGGACCGGCGGTGCCGGAACTCGCCCTTGAGGGTGACGAGCCGCTCGTCGTCCACCCAAGCGGGGAACTGGTCATGCTGCGCCTCCCGGGTCACCCGGGTGATGCCCTCCCGGGGGGTGGCCACCCGCCCGGGGGAGGTGTCCGCCGAGCCGTCGGTGGGCACCGTGAAGACCTCCCAGGTCCAGTGGGGCATCGCCTTGTAGGCCAGGGTGCTCCCGTCCGGCGAAACGGCGGGGTCCCCGATTCGCAGGTCCGGGTCCACCAGGATGGTGAAGTCGTCGGCAGACGCCGGGATCCCCCCCACCATGGAGGCCCCCACGATGTGGGCACCATCCTCGAAATCGGTGCGGAGGAAGGCCACGTAGCTCCCGTCCCGGGCCGCGGAGGCGCTTCCGCCGGGCACGGTGAAGTTCCGTCCCGATCCCACCTCCAGGAAGCCCTGGGCGGGGCCTCCGGTGGAGGTGGGGTTGTCCACCTGACCCGCGAACGGCGAGCTCTGCGGCACCTGGAAGAGTACCACCTCGCCGCCATTCAGGGGCCGGGGGTTCACCACCACCGGCGCATCCAGCTCCACCGCCCGGGGCACCCACTCCGGCGCCTGGGCCCGGAGGAGCACCGTCCGGTCCGAATCGGGCTCCCCGGCAGCAATCCAGAGCTCGGCGGCGTCGGGCCGGAAGGCCATGGAGTGGGGTCGACGCCCCTCCAGCTCCACCGTCGTTTCCGTCCCTTCGGCCAGCCCCACGACCCGGAGCCCACCGGGATCCAGCACCCCGGCAAGCCCCTCTGGACCCAGGACCACCGCGTTCGTCTCGAAGGTCTGACGGTCCCCGCCCTCCACGAGCTCAACGTGGGTCTGCCAGGCTCCGTCCACCTGCCGGGACCAGGCGAGCCAGCGCGAATCCGGCGCCACCTGCAGGTTCCGGCCATCGTCGTCCAGCTCCCGCACCGGGTGCACCTCGCCGGTGAGCATGGCCGCCTCGCGCACCAGCTCCTGCCCCCGGGGCCCCCGGAGCGCCGCCAGGTAGGCCTCCATGGAGCGCACGTAGTCGCCCTCGTCCCAGGCGAAGTACGCCTCGTGGAGCTCCGGATGGGGGAAGGTCTGTGCGTTCAGGGCACCGACGCCGGGAAGCCCCCGGACCCCATCCACCTCGCCGGACCCCGGAAGGCCGGTTACGGGCAGGAGGAGGGCGGCGACGGCCGTCAGGGCCAGGGTGCGGGCAGGGGCAGCGAGGCCGGGACCGGAGGGGCGGGTCCGCAAGCGGGAAGACGCCAGACGAGGACGGTGCATGGGGAAACGGGGGTTCGGGGAAACATCGGGGCCATGCTCGATCCCGGGAACGTCCCGGGAGATCGCTCCCGTTGAACTTCCCCGCCTCCCTGCCGGGGGGCAAGAGGCGGGCTCCACCGGTCGGGCCTCATCACTCGACGCCTCCCTCCCCCGGATGCCCTCCACCACCCGGCGCGTCCCGCCCCCGGATGCCCTCGGCCACCCGGCGCGCCCCGCCCCGTGGCGAAGCCTCGGCTCCGTCGCCCCGTCCCACTGTGTGTGTGGTTCTTGCCCATTATTGAACGAAATCCTGCAAGGAAAACGGTTTTCCGAACCCCCGGTTCGCTTCGGTGACGGGTCAGCGCTCCGCGGCCCGAGCCCTCCCCGCACCTCGGGGCTGCCCCTCCCCTCGGGCCCCCCTCCCTCGGGCCCTGCTCCGCGTCCCGAGCCAGAGGTCGGCCCCCCCTCCCTCGGGCCCTGCTCCGCGTCCCGAGCCAGAGGTGCCGGAAGGCGGCCGGAGGGGGGCAGACCACGAGCCGGGCGAGCGTCGGAGCCGCCTCCCGCCGGGCAGCCTTCTAGAACGAGACCTCCACCCCCACCAGGGGGAGGAAGGGCCGCTCGGCCACGGGTCGGAGGCCCTCGTCGGCCCAGCGGTCGAAGTA
>REBX01000051.1 GCA_007692505.1 Gemmatimonadales bacterium
GGGATGGGGCCCGGTCGGGGGGCGGGATGGGCCCGATCGGGGTCGGATGGGGGGCGGAATGGAGAAGTGGGCGCTACTGGATTCGAACCAGTGACCTCCTGCTTGTAAGGCAGGCGCTCTGAACCGACTGAGCTAAGCGCCCTTGTCCCCTCAGCGCACGAGGGCCAGAGGGAAGAGGACCAGGTAGGCCAGCACCAGGAGTACGGGGGCCAGGGCGATGGAGCCCTGGGCCACCATCCAGAATCCCACGACCGCCACCACGAGTCCGGCTGCGCCCAGGCCCAGGGTCAGGGGCGTGGCAGCCCGGGTCTGCTCCTCGATGGAAGATGTGGCGCCTCGCGCCTCCTTCTTCCGGCCTGCCCGCCGGTCTCGGCGCCGGCCGCTGCCGGAGGAGGAGGACGTCGTTTTCCGTTTCTGCTTGTTTCTGGCCATGCCCAACCTTATTCCCACCGTTCCGAGGGGTCAAGCGGTGGGGACATCTCGAGGGGGGGGCGGGTCGCGGGTCATGAGAGCAGCCGTGGTGATGAGGGCAGCGGCGGGGGCGGGTTCGCTCGGCCGATGGGGGCGGCGGGGTGGGGCTCGCCGGCCACTGAAGGGCGAGAGGACGGGGCTCGCCAGCCGCGGGAGCGGGGAAAAGCCGGATCCGGAGGGTTTTCCCAACAAATGGATCTGGATTTTGCCCGGAGACCGGGAAAAATGCGGATCGATCTGAACGGGGGGACGAAATGCATCTGAGTTCTTCCCGGTCTCCGGGAAGAACTCAGATGTCGATCTCGCAAGAACGTCCAGATCCGGATTCTTCCCGCCCCAGCCTCAATCCCTGGCGTCCGGGGCCCTGCCATCCGGGGCAACGTCGTCCGGGGCAGTGGCGTCCAGGGCCCTGGCGTCCGGGGCCCTGTCCTTCACGGCCTCGTCGTCCGGGGCCCCCGCGGCCGGAGCCGTGCCGCCCGGGGAGTCTCCATTCGCGGCCGTACCGCCCGTGGGCTGTTCAGGCGGCGGCGTCCCCTCGGGGGGAGGCGCGCCATCCGGGAGCGGCGGCACCCTGTCGGGGGTACCGGAGGGAGGAGCGCCCCCCGAGTCCGGACCCGCCCCGCCACCCGGCCGCTTCCCGCCACCTGGCCCACCTGGCCCACCCGGCCGCTTCCCGCCACCCGGCCCACCTGGCGCCTTCACCCCCCAATAAGCCGGTTCCTCGGGGGGCTCGTCGGCGCGGAGGCGGGCCAGCTTCTCCCGGTCCCGGCGCCTCCGGATCCGCATGAGGACCAGGAGGGCCACGGCCAGGAAGCCCCAGAACACCGCCGAGTTGGAGAGGAGGGAGATCCAGCCGTAACGCCGCTTCACGTGCTCGATCCAGCGGCGCTCGAAGGTCCCGGTGGTGAGGCCGAAGGTCTGCCGGAAGGCCCCCTCGAAATCCCGGTCGTGGGCCCAGCGCTCCAGGAACACCTCCATTCCCCGGGGGCCGCCCATCTCGTTCAGGTAGGACACGGCGCTGGCGGAGAGGAGGTAGGCGAGCTCGGCGGAGCCCCGGTCCCGGGGCCACTGGAGCTGGAGGGAATCCAGCGGGGGCGCGGCGCCCCGGGCCAGGGCGACTCGGAGCCGCCACATGTCCGTACCCTGCCACTGCCCGGCGGACCACTGGGCGTAGCCCTCGTCGAACCAGCGGGGGATCCGGAGGCCGTCCAGGTGGTCGTGGAGTCCCAGGTGGGCCCATTCGTGGCGGAGGGTCCGGTCCTCCAGGGTGCCCCCCGTCCACGGGTTGGCGAAGGTGGGGATGACGATGTGTCGCCGGGCCGGGATCGCCACCCCGGCGCCCCAATGGGGCACCCGCCCCCCGGTGAGGGCGTCGAAGACCTCCCGGTTCGGCGCCAGGAAGACAACGGCACGGGAGGGCACGTCGGGGGGGAGGCCCGGGAGGAACGTATCCCGGGAGAGGACGTCCACCGCCCGGTCCGCCCGGCCTTCGTCGCCGGGCCAGTGGACCACCCGGAGGCGATCCTGGAGGAGGGGATCCGCCGGGACCAGCACCCGCACATCGGGGCTGCGGAGGAGGCGGGGGGGGATGAGGTCGTCGGGAGACACCGTGGCTCCGGGCACCACCCCGGGGTGGTCCTGCCCGGCTGCCAGGGCCGGCCCCGCCCACCCCGGCACGGAAAGGAGGAGCAGGAGGAGGAGGAGATGGCCCCCCCGCCACTCCGTGCGGCGCCCGGACGAACCCCTCCCGGAACACCACCTCCGGAGGAGGCCGGGTCTGCCGGGCCGGCGCGCCATGGAGCCCCGCCTCAGCGTCCCGGCGAGGCAGCCACCAGGTCGAGGTTCGTGCGGACGACCTCGTTCCGGGGATTCAGCTCCAGCGCCTTCTGCCAGAGCTGGGTCGCCCAGTCCCGGTCCCCGTCCTTGTAGGCCAGGTTGCCCAGCTTGAGGTAGACGTCGTCGCCCAGCGCCGGGTCGATGCGGATGGCTCGCTCGTAGTGGGCCCGGGCTCCGGCCTGGTCGCCCCGGCGGTAGGCCAGGTCGCCCAGGTTCTTGTGGCCCTGGGGGGGTGCAGGGGGCTCGGAGACGGCCCGGAGGTAGAGAGCCTCGGCGGCGGCCGTCTCGCCCTGGCGCTCCAGGACCACGCCCAGGTTCACCAGGATCGCGCTCTCGCCGGGGTGGACCCCGATCCCCTCGCGGCCGATCTGGAGGGCCTCCTCGGTGTGACCGGCGGAGGAGGAGGCCAGGAGGGCATACGCGTGAAAGAGGGCCGGCGGCCGGGTGCCCCGGGGGAGTTCGGCCCGGTAGCGCCGGAAGACCTCCCGGGCCCGGGTGGCGCGATGGGCCTTCAGGAGGAGGATGCCCCGGGCCAGGAGGAGGTCGGGGTCGCCGGTGCGGAGTTCGGCTGCCCGGTCCAGGACGGAGAGGGCGTCCTCGGGTCGGTCCAGGAGCTCCAGGGCGTAGGCCCGGTTCCGGAGGGCGGGGTAGTCGTCCTGGACGGCCCGGGGGGCGGCCTCGTAATGCTCCAGGCACTCCTCGGGGCGGCCGCCCTTGAGGGCGATGAGGGCCATGCGGCTCCGGGCGACGCCATGGCCCGAGTCCAGCTCCAGGACGGCCCGGTACTCCCGCTCGGCGTCCTCCAGCATTCCGGCCTTGTAGTAGGCCCTGGCCAGGTCCAGGTGCTGGTGGATCCCCTGGTCGGGCTCGGTCTCGGGGGTGCGGCTGCGGCCCCGCCCGGTGGCCTGGACAAAGCCCGCCTGGGCCAGCCCGTAGAGGGCCTTGGCCGCCTCGAATTGGACGAGACCGGAATCCGCCACCACGTCGTCCACCGTGCGCCGGCCGTCCACCAGCGCCAGGACCTTCTCCTGCTCGGCGGTGAGCTCCACGGCCTCGTGGGGGTCGGCGGCCCCGGGTACGCCCCCGCCCCCCTCGGCTCCGGGGGCCGGGATGCGGTGGGGGTCGCGCTCCACCGAGAAGATGAGGTCGCCGGAGGAGATCTTCTTCTCGATCTGGGACCACTCGTCCACCCGCCGGGCGCCCTCCAGGAGGAGGTTTTCCGGGTTGATGGAGACGATGGCGATCCCCTCCTCCTCGGGCTTCTCGTCGGGGGCGAAGTGGAAGGAGCCCTGCTCCCACGCGAAGAGGTGGTAGACCGCCTCCTCCACCTGGACCCCGATGAAGTGGTGGAGCTCTTCTTCGGTGAGGTCGCCCCGGTCCACCATGATCTGCCCCAGACGGCGCCCCGGCTCCCGGGCCTGTTGCTCCATGGCCGCCGAGAGGTCGTCGCGGTCGATGACGCCGTTTCGCACCAGGAGCTCCCCCAGGCGGTCCGGGCGGTTCAGGACGTTGGCGTAGATGACCCGACCGTTCTCGAAGTAGATGTAACCGAAGGCGGAGCGGTCCGTCACGGTCAGGCAGCCCGTCTTCCGGCCCATGGCCAGGAGCTGGCAGATGTCCGCGAGGCTCACGTCCTCCAGATGTCCTTCAATGGCCACGGCGAACCTCCCGGGACGGGGCAGCAGCAGTCGGGGCGGGGCGGGCGGAGCAGGGCCGGCGGCGGCGGCAGTCGGGGAGCCTCCGGCGGCCAGCTCCGGTGGGGGCGGCGCAGCGGCAGGGCCGGCGGCGAGTCCACGTCGCAGCGCAGCAGGCGGCGGTCATCGGTCGTACTCCACGATGCGATCCTCCATGCGGGGCCAGCGCCACACGACCCGCTCGGGGAGGGGGTACCACTCCGCGCCTCCTCCGTCCGTTCCCTCCCGCTCCCGGATGGTGCGGACGATGAGGTCCTCCTGGGGTCCGTTCGCCTCGTCGTGGACGGCGCCGGGGTCCTGGGTCCCCGAGGGCCCGGAATCCACCCCGGCAAAGGCCCGGAGGGAGGCCAGGACGTCCTCGTCGCCAGCGACAGTCGCAGGGCTCCCCTCCCCTTCCCCGCCCACCGGGCTGCCCGCGCGGCCGGCGTCGCCGCCCAACGGGTCCGGATGGCGCACCTCCTCCTCTTCCTCCATGCCCAGGTCCACCACGAGCCCCCCTTCGAAGCGGCTCCGGAGGCGATCCTCCACCCCCTCCAGCTCCGACGGGGGGCGGTCTGCGGCCAGGACCATGCGGCCCCCCCGCCGCTTCAGGGCCTCGAAGAGGTGGAAGAACTCCTCCTGGGCCCGCTCCGTGAAGGCGAGGCCCTCCACCTGGTGGAGGAGGACCAGGTCGGCGCTCCACCACCGCTCCCGCCAGGCCCCGGCGACCCCGTCGGAAATGGCGCCGATGAACTCCT
>REBX01000050.1 GCA_007692505.1 Gemmatimonadales bacterium
GGAGCAGGGGAGGGAGCGGGGGCGGGAGGGGCGGAGTGGCGGGACGGTAGCGGCTTCCGGGTCCTGGACGGGGGCCGGGCCCCCCGGTCCGCCCCGGCGTGGGGTCCCGGGGGCCGGCACGTGGTGTGGAGCAGCGAGGCCCCGGGGATCTCGAGCCTCATGGGGGTCGCCTTCGACCCGGAGGTGGGGCGGGAGGAGGGCGTGGTCCGGCAGGTGACGGACCTCCCCCGGGCCGCATCCCTCCCGGCGGTGGATCCTGCCGGGGACTGGCTCGTGTTTTCCGTCCTGGGCGCCGACGGCTGGACCCTGGTCCGGCTCCCCTGGGCCCCGGACCGCTGGTTCGAGCCCCTCCCGGAGGACCCCCGGTTCCGATCTCCCCCACAGGACCCAGGCACCGCCGCGCCCCCGGCCCGCGGGCCGGACTGGACCGACTCCGGATCCTGGAGCGGGAGGTCGACCCTGGTGCCCCGGTACGTCCTCCCCCTGGCAGCCGCCGGGGAGGGGCGGGGCGGGACCCGGGTCATGGCCCACCGGGTGGGGCTCTCCACGGGGGCCGGGGATGCGCTGGGCAGGACCCGCTGGGAGGCCCGGTACCTGGAGCCGGTGGGTGCGGGGGTGTCGGGGCGGGAGGCCGGCCTGGGCATCACCCGCGAGGGGCCCCTGGGGGGCAGCCTCTTCCTGTCGGCGGACCAGTCCTGGACTGTGCCCGGTCTGGTCCGACGGGACGAAGACGGGAGCGGGACAGGAGGGGAGGACATCTTCGTCCGGGCCCGGGAGCGGAGGGTGACGACGGGACTTCGGGGGACTGACCCCCGCGACGGCCACACCCGGGTGGGGCGGGTGGAGGTGGCCGGGGTGTCGGACGTCCTGGCTCTGGTGGACGGGGAAGGCGGACCCGTGGAGGGACTTCGCCTGGCCCGGCCCCGGCGGAGCTTCCTGGAGGGCACGGCCCAGTTGTCCATCCAGGCCGTGCGGGGCGGGGCCCTGTCTCTCGGGCCCCGGCGGGGCGGGGTGGCCACCCTGCGGGCTCGGGCCCGGGCCGATGTGGGGGAATGGGGCCGGGAGGGCGATGCGAGCCGCCGGGACCTGGCCGGTCGCCTGGCCGGCTGGATTCCCCTGGGCAGGAGGGGGAGTCCCTACCTCCGGGCCCTGCCGGAACCCGGCCAGGTGCACTGGCGGCCCGATCCCGTCCTGGCGGCCCGCCTCGTGGCGGCGGTGGGGGGTGGCCCCGGGAGTGGACCGGGCCACCTCCCCGTGGGTGGGAGCCAGGGGGAGCTCCTGGGGGTGAGGGGCGTGCCGGCGGGCCTCCTGGCCGGTCGGACCGCCTGGGCCGGGAGCCTGGAGGTGCGGATGCCCATCGCCCTGGTCCACCGGGGCATGGGGGTCCTCCCGGTTCACGGGGACCGGCTCTTCGGGGTGGCCTTCCTGGAGGCCGGTGGGGTCCGGGCCGGGAGCGGGTCGCCGGCCGGGGTCCGGGAGGACGATGGCTCCTCGCCGGGGCCGGGGGGCGCTGCGCCCCGCACCGTGGCCACTGCCGGGGTGGAGCTGGTGGGGACCGGATCCCTGGGCTTCGCGCCCCTCCCCCCCCTCCGTGCCGGGGTCACCCTCCGCGTCGCCGGACCGGAGCGGGGAGCCCTGGGGGTCCACGTGGGGCTCGGCTGGTCCTTCTGACGACCATCGGCACCGGATGCCACCGGGTTCTCGGGGCGGAATCGCCCGGTTGGGCCAACCTGGGTCCGAAGGGGGACGTTTTCCCTTGCGCCCCCATATGTTGTGGTGTACTGTGGAACCCGCCGCAAGATACGGCGTACCGGAACAACTCCCTCCACAGGGATTTCCCCGTCCCGGGCGCCCACTCGGGGGTTGTCCACACCTCGAGCGCCGTCTGTCCACGAACTGCCCACACGTTTTCCACAGGAGCCTGCCCATGGCTGCCCCCGCCCCCACCGGATCCTCCTCCAGCGACGAGCCCAGGATCTTCGACGACCGCGTGCCCGACGACCTGCCCCCGGCCGAGCTCTCGGACAATGCGCGCATCGTCCTCGCCCGCCGCTACCTGAAGAAGGACGAGAACGGGGAGCCCGTGGAGGAGCCCGAGACCATGTTCTGGCGGGTGGCCCGGGTCATCGCCGACGAGGACCGCCGGCACGGGGCCTCCGAGGCGGCTGTGGAGGAGCTGGCCCGGGAGTTCTACGGGCTCATGACCACGGGGCGGTTCGAGCCCAACTCCCCCACCCTCATGAATGCGGGACGCCCGCTGGGCCAGCTCTCGGCCTGCTTCGTCCTCCCGGTGGAGGACGCCCTCTCCAACGGGAAGAGCGGGATCTACGACACCCTCAAGTCCATGGCCCTGGTGCACCAGTCCGGGGGCGGGACCGGGTTCTCCTTCTCCAGGCTCCGTCCCACCGGGGACACGGTGCGCTCCACCATGGGGGTGGCGTCCGGCCCCGTGTCCTTCATGCGACTGTACGATGCCTCCACCGAGGTGGTGAAGCAGGGCGGGACCCGGCGGGGCGCGAACATGGGCATCCTCCGGGTGGACCATGCAGACATCCGGGAGTTCATCACCTGCAAGGACGACACCTCGCAGATCACGAACTTCAACATCTCCGTGGGGATCACCGACGCCTTCATGGAGGCCGTGAAGGCCGGCGAGGACTACGACCTCAGGAACCCCCGCACCGGGGAGCTGGAGGGCCGGGAGAACGCCCGGGAGATCTTCGAGCTCATCGTGAAGGGGGCCTGGAAGACGGGTGAGCCCGGGGTCTTCTTCATCGACCGGGCCAACGAGTACAACCCGGTCCCCGAGCTGGGCAGCTACGAGGCCACGAACCCCTGCGGCGAGCAGCCCCTCCTCCCCTACGACGTGTGCAACCTGGGGAGCGTGAATGTGGGCAAGTTCGTCCTGGAGGACGCGCCCGAGGATGCGGCCCCCGAGGACCGGATCGACTGGGAGGCCCTGCGCCACGTGGTGCACGTCTCCACCCACTTCCTGGACAACGTCATCGACGCGAACCGGTACCCCCTGGACGAGATCACCCGGCTGGCGCAGACGATCCGCCGGGTGGGGCTGGGGATCATGGGATGGGCCGACCTCCTCATTCGGGTGGGCGTGCCCTACAACTCCCCCGAGGGGGTGGAGCTGGGCCGCCGGGTCATGGGCTTCATCGACGAGGAGGCCCGGAAGTCGTCCGAGCGCCTGGCCGAGACCCGGGGCGTCTTCCCGGCCTGGGAGAACTCCATCTGGGGGCCCGACGAGACGTGTGCCCGCCGGCCCGACGGGTCCCGGGTCCGTCCGGAGCGGCGGCTCAGGAACTGCAACCTCACCACGGTGGCGCCCACGGGGACGATCAGCATCTTCGCCGGGTGCTCCGGCGGGATCGAGCCCCTCTTCGCCGTGGCCTTCATGAGGAACCAGGCCGGCGCCATGATGCCCGACGTGAACGGGGACTTCGTTCGCATGGCGAAGGAGCAGGGCTGGTACTCGGAAGAGCTCATGGAGCGCATCGCCACCGAGGGGCACATCCACTTCGACGAGGTGCCCGACGAGATCCAGCGGGTCTTCGTGACCTCCCACGACATCCCGCCGGAGTGGCACGTCCGGATGCAGGCCGCCTTCCAGGAGCACACGGATTCGGCCATCTCCAAGACCACCAACTTCCCCAACTCTGCCACGGAGGAGGAGGTCCGGGAGATCTACGAGCTCGCCTTCGAGCTGGGGTGCAAGGGGGTCACGGTGTACCGGGACGGCTGCCGGCCCATGCAGGTCCTCTCCACCGGGAAGACCGGGAAGTCGGAGGAGAAGCCCGAGGTTGCCGTGGACGAGGCGGTGCAGGAGGCCACGGCAGAGCTGGAGCAGGCGCTGGCCGACAGCCGGGAGGAGGCCCACCGCCTCCGGGTCCGCATGGAGGAGATGGAGCGGGCACGGGGCGAGCTGGACGAGGACGCGAAGGCCCGGCGCCACAAGCGCCAGCGGCCCGAGATGCTCCGGGGGCGCACGATCAAGATGAACTCTCCCCTGGGTGACCTCTACGTGACGATCAACGAGGACGAGACCGGCCGCCCCTTCGAGGTCTTCTGCACCCTGGGGAAGGCCGGGGGCGCCGCCATGGCCGACACCGAGGCCATCGGCAGGCTGGCCTCCCTGGCCCTTCGGTCCGGGATCCCCATCACGGCGGTGCGGGACCAGCTCCGGGGCATCTCCTGCGATCGGGCCGTGGGGATCGGGCCCAACAAGGTTCTCTCCGCGCCCGATGCCATCGCCCAGGCGGTGGAGCGCTACCTGGAGGAGAGGGAAGGGGTCCAGGAGGAGCTCCCCATCGGCACGCCGGTGGCCGGAGTCCGGGCCGTGACCCAGTCCGTCCGCGCGCGGGCCGCTGCCGCCCCGGAACAGGAGGAGTCGTTCCTGGGGAGCTGCCCCGACTGCGGCACCGGGCACCTGGCGTACGAAGAGGGCTGTGTGAAGTGCCACGTGTGCGGGTACAGCGAGTGCGGCTGACAGAGGGCCGCCGGGGATTCGCAGGATGCGGTTGAGGCCCCCCTGAGGTTCGACGCCCTGAGGTTCGTCCGGGGTGGGTCGCGGGCCGGAGGACGGACCCGGAGGCCTCGAGAGCAAACGGCCCGATCATGCGGAGGCGCATGATCGGGCCGTTTTTATTTGGCGCTTCCCGATCGTCCAGCCAGGCAACACCGGCGCTGGG
>REBX01000064.1 GCA_007692505.1 Gemmatimonadales bacterium
GACAACTCGTTCGTTCCGCCCCGGACCATCGTCTTCGGGGATCTGTTTGCTGGAGAGCGGGTGTCCAACCGCATCGAGGTGGAGTCGTACACGGCCCGCTTCTCGGGTCGGACGAGCTACGAGCTCTCGCCGCGGATCGCAGCAAACACGGCGGTGGGTGGAGAGTTCAACCGAGAGCTCTTCCAGGGCACCTATGCTTCTGCCACCGGGCTCCTGGACGGGACCCGTTCCCTGAATGCCGGCACGGATAACTTTTCGGTCAGCGAGGCCTTCACGGACGTCCGCACCCTGGCAGGGTGGGTCGAGCAGCGGATCGCCTTCGACGACCGGCTCTACCTGAATGCAGCGCTCCGGGCCGATGACGACAACGCCTTCGGAGACGAGTTCGACCTGATCTGGTATCCCTCCCTCAGCGTCTCGTGGGTCATGGACGAAGAGGGCTGGTTCCCGCAGACCGAGGCCCTCAGCGGGCTGCGACTGCGTGGGGCAGTGGGCCGGGCCGGGCTTCGTCCCGGATTCCGGGATGCCGCCTTCTTCCTCTCGCCGCAGACGGTGAACGTGGATGGCGGGAACGAGCCGGGCTTCTCCATCGGAGGGTCCGGAAACCCCGACCTCCGACCCGAGATCGTCACGGAGTACGAGTTCGGCTTCGATGCCGACCTCCTGGACGATCGGGTGGGCCTGGAGGCCACCTACTTCTACAAGGCTTCGGAGGATGCGCTGGTCTCCCGGCGTCTGGCTCCGTCGCTGGGGGCCACCACGACCCGCTTCGAGAACCTGGGCGAGGTGGTGAACCAGGGCTTCGAGTTCGGCGTCGACGTCGGCGTCATCGATCGTCCCGGCTTCCTCCTCGACCTGGGTGTCTCGGGTTCCTTCACGGACAACGAACTGAAGGACCTGGGCGGAGTCGAGCCCATCATCTTCGGGCTGGGCGGCGACAGCCAGCGGCACCAGGAGGGCTATCCCCTGGGCGGCTACTGGGGTCGGACCATCACCGAGCTGAACGTGCCCGACGAGGGGCCGGTCACCCTGGACGACATCACCCTGAGCGAGGAAGCCGACTTCATTGGATCGGCCCTTCCCACCCGGGAGTTCTCCTTCAACCTGGACGCACAGCTCTTCGACCAGTTCGCCGTGAGCGCGCTGGTGGACCACCAGGGCGGCCACTACCTCTTCAACAGCACGAGGGAGTTCCGCTGCCTGTCCTTCCTGAACTGCCAGGAGGTCTACGATCCCGATGCGGATCCCATGGCCCAGGCGCAGGCGCTGGTGGGCCTCTTCGAGGGCGTGCCCAGCGCCTTCGTGGAGCCGGCGGATTTCACCCGTCTCCGTGAGCTGTCCCTGACCTACACGGTTCCCGACGACATCGTGGGCCGGCTGGGGGCCGATGCCCTCAGGATCACGCTTGCGGGCCGGAATCTGGCCACGTGGACGGATTACAGCGGCCTGGACCCGGAGCTGAACTTTGCCGGCCAGGCCAACTTCTCCACGGCCGACTTCCTGACCCAGCCTCCGCTCCGGTACTACACGGTGCGGCTGAGCGTGGACTTCTGATCCGACCCAGAGCGAGGAGAATAGAATGAATACGATCAACCATCCTCAGGTGCGCAGGGCCCCCGGGCTCCTGCGGGCCCTCGGGGTCGCGGCGCTGGCCGGAGCCTTCGGGCTCGTGGGCTGCGACGTGGACTCGGTGCTGGACGTCGACGACACGGAGACGGCCCAGCTCGAGGACATCGACGATCCCGAAAACGTCCCCGTCTTCCGTGCCCACGCCATCGGGGAGACCCAGGTGGCCTACGCGGGGCGCGGGGCGGCACAGGACAACTCCTTCATCCTCATGAGCGGCCTCCTCTCGGACGAGTACGAGGCCTCGGGGACCTTCCCCACCCGCATCGAGGTGGACCGGCGGGACATCCTGAACACCAACTCCACGGTACAGACGACGTACCGACTCATGCATCGAGCGCGGCTGGCTGCCATCCGGGCGGACCGGGCCTACGAACTCCATGACGAGGGAGCGGCCGGACACGCGGAGGTCCGCGGCCTCGCCGGGCTCGTGTACAACGCCTTCGGCGAGATGTACTGCTCCGGACAGCCGTTCAGCGAGCTCACGCCCGACGGCGAGTTCATCTACGGCAGCCCCCTGACCACCGACGAGGTGTTCCAGGAGGCGCTGCAGTGGCACCAGGACGCCGCTGCCATCGCCAGCGAGGGCAGCCGTGAGGCGCACCTGGCAGCCATCGGCCAGGCCAGGGCACTCCTGAACCTGGGGCAGTACCAGGAGGCCGCCGATGCGGTCTCGGACGTGCCCACCGACTTCGAGTACGTCATCAACCACTCCGACGCCACGGCGCGGCAGTGGAACGGTGCCTGGAACTTCGTGAACAACGTGGCCCGCTGGCGGATTCCCGACATGGCCGGTGGCACGGGGCTTCCCTACCGCACAGACGGCACCGAGTACGACGCCGCCGGGAACGTGGTGGAACAGGGTGACCCCCGGATCGAGTGGTTTGCCGACGGCGTGGGCTTCAACTCTGCAGTGGCCCAGTTCAGTCAGCTCAAGTATGCAAGCCGGGGCGACCCGACGCCGGTGGCAACAGGCATCGAGGCCCGCCTCATCGAGGCCGAGGCCGCGCTGCAGGCCGACAACACCGGTGAGTTCCTGCAGCTCCACAACGACCTCAGGGCCACGGTGGGGCTCGATGCCTTCACCGAGGAGGATGCAGATGCCCTGGGAGCGGACGGGGTCGTGGACCTCCACTTCCAGGAGCGGGCCTACTGGCTCTGGCAGACCGGGCATCGCCTGGGTGACCTGCGACGACTGGTCCGTCAGTATGACCGTGCGGCTGACGATGTATTCCCGAGTCAGGATTACTTCGGCACCGGGGACTTCGGTAGCGATGTGAACTTCCCCATCCCCGTGGACGAGGAGAACAATCCCGAGTTCACGACCTGCTTCGACCGAGAGGCCTGATGGCATTTAGGTAGCATTGGCAAAGAAAAAGGCCGGAGTTGTCGCGTCACCGGGCCCGGGTCCCCTCTGCGGGGATCCGGGCCCTTCCTCTTGTCGGCGGTTTCGGGGCGGGAGTGTCTCTTGTGGGGCGACCCGTACGTTGTGTCAGTGAGGTGCCTGCAAGAATACTCTTCTTGACAAAGCCGGTGATGTGGTGAATGATGTCGAGAGGCAGTGTGAGTGTCACGGTTGGGTACCAGGTCAGGTGCCCATCGTGTGACGGGGATGGAGGCCGGTCCAGACGGCTTCGCAAGATCCACTTCCCGTTGCCAGCCCGTCCCCCGACTGGAGGTGAAACGCGCTTTCGAACGATCGTCCGTTAGGCTCGGCGGGTTCGACGTACGCCGGCAGCGCAGGATCCCTACACGTCGAGGCATGTGTCACGGAGGCTGCACCCGCACCCTCCCCCAACCCATGGAGCACCCACATGAAAGACATTCGTAGTGTGTGGTCGTGCACGGTCGGCGCCCTGGCGGCGTTGGCCCTCCTGGGCGCACCCTCCCTGCTGGAAGCCCAGCAGGGGGGAACCGTCCAGGGAACCGTCACCAATGCCGACACCGGCCAGCCCATTGCGGCGGTCCAGGTGTCCATCGTTGGCGCCCAGCGCGGAAGCATCACGAACCGCGACGGCGAGTTCACCATCCAGAACGTGCAAGCCGGGGCGCGGGAAGTCCGTGTCCAGTCGCTGGGGTTCGGATCCCAGACCCAGACCGTCGAGGTGGTTGCAGGACAGACCGTGACCGCGAACTTCGAGCTTCGCCGGGCGGTTCTCGACCTGGCGGAGATCGTGGTGACCGGTGTGGCCGGTGACACGGAGCGAGCCAAGTTGCCCTTCACGGTGGCTCGACTCACCGCGGAGCAGCTCCCCGTGCCGTCACCGTCAGCGGCCACCATGCTCCAGGGGAAGGTCGCCGGAGCCTCCGTGGTGTCCGGTTCTGGGCGTCCGGGTGCAACGCCGTCCATCCTCCTGCGTGGGGCCACCAGCATCCAGGCCTCCGGCCGGAGCCAGGAGCCCCTGTACATCGTGGACGGCGTCATCCTGGGCGCGTCCATGGTGGACATCGACGCGCTGGACATCGAGTCCATCGAGGTCGTGAAGGGCGCTGCAGCTGCGTCCCTCTACGGCTCCCGCGCCGCCAACGGCGTGGTGCAGATCACCACCCGTCGGGGTCGCGGGGTCGGCGATGACCAGGTGCGTTACACCGTCCGGACGGAGTACGGCGGAAGTTCCCTCCCCGGGAAGTTCAACCTGACGCAGGCCCACCAGTTCGCCACCGATGGGGATCTCTTCGTGGGCAGCGGCTCCGAGCGCTGTGAGTTCCAGAACTGCTCCCAGGTCAATCTTGCGGGGCAGCGTGCGCTTTCGGGGCAGAGTGCCAGTTCCTGGAACACGGTGCAGGTCGAGGAGTGGCCCGGTCAGACCTTCGACCACGTGGAGCGGTTCTTCCAGGGTGGAAACGAGATGCAGAACTATCTCTCCATCGAGGGCCGGTCCGGTGGGACGAACTACCTGATCTCCTTCTCGAACCTGGACCAGAGCGGGATTCTTCCCGGGACCCAGCGGGGTTTCCAGCGGAACAACTTCCGCATGAATGTGGACCAGGCGGTCCGGAGCGACATCTCTGTCTCCGGGTCGGCCTTCTACTCCCGGTCCGAGCAGTCGGTCTTCCCCG
>REBX01000076.1 GCA_007692505.1 Gemmatimonadales bacterium
GGGTCTGGGCGGGACGGGTCTCGGATGTCCTGGCGGCGGCCTCCATGCGGGCGCCGGTGGCGGGCGCCGACTGGACGGACCGCGCCACGGCGGGGCGCGTGTCCGACCGGGTGGCCGGTGCGGAGGAGGGAGCCGATCGGGGATCGGCCTTGAAGGCCGTGGTGGTAGCTGCCCGAACCGGCCGGACCTGCCTGGAGGGTGCCGAAGGAATCACCAGGGACGGGGCGTGGACCACCCTTGCCGCCGGGTAGTGGTAGTGGTGGTGGACGTGGTGGTGGACCCGGGTCGGGCCGTACCACCTCGCCGTGTACCAGTCATGTCCGTACCAGACCGGACCGCGGGCGCGACTGCCCAGGTTGATGTGGATGCTCACGCCCCTGGGCTGGGGATGCCACCCCCAGCCATACGGGGGCCCCCACCAGCCTGCGGTGGTCCAGACGGGCGGGTGTACCACGGTCTCGTACCACGCGAAGTGGGGCATGCGGCAGTCGTACCAGGTCTCCACCCACCGGTCCATCCAGGGGTCGTACCACTGGTCGCCGCAGATGGGCGCCCGGGCCCGGGGCCGGTGGCTCGCCACCACCACGGGCTCGTGGAGCGTGTGGGCCCGGCCTGCGGAGCCGGCCTGGACGGCGACGGCCCCGGACACGAAGCCGGGGGACACGTCGTCGAAGACGGAGCCGAAGGAGAGGGAGGCCTGGACGGACACGCCGGACTGGCCCTGGGCCGGCGCGGCCAGCGCCAGGAGGGCCAGTGAAGTGAGGACCAGGACGAAACCGGTCATGAGCGCCGCCGCCGGACGTCTGTCACCTGAAGCGAGGGGCAGGGCCCGGGAGTCAGAGGCCCCGGGGGAGGGGGACCACCGGGTGTGGGGGGAAGCGTCGGGCATGGGGACCTCCGGGCGGGGATCGATTTCGGCGGCGGATGGTGCGGGTGACCTGAAGTCGGGATCTCTGTGGTCGGGAGTCTCGGAACGGGACGTCATTATGTTCCGCTGCAGGGATCGTGCCGCCATTGGATGGCCGGCGGGGCGTCCCTCCTGCACGGCGTCGTGTCCGGGAGAGGACAGCGGTATGTCCCCCCGGGAGGACGCTTCCGGGGGAACGCTTCCGGACCCGTGTGCACGGCCGGTCGCGTTTCAGCCCCCGCAGCGGTCCAGGGCCAGGAGGAGGAAGACCAGGACGAACGGGGTCGAGGCCAGGAGGAGACGGCTGGGGAGGGGGGCCGGACCCTCTTCTTCGTCGGCGGCTGCCCCATGCGCTCCCGGGCCCGGATCCTTGGGGGCGGGGGCCTCGTCGCGGGAGGCCTCGGACCCCATGCCACCGGGGTGGCTGCCGGAGTCGGGGGGCTGCGGTGTGCTTCGGGTCACGGGAGCCTCTTGTCTTCGGGAGGATTCGGGTGTAGGCTCAGGAAGTACCTCTCTTGCGGAACCCCTCCATTTCCTCGGGGTTCCTGGCGCAGGCCCGGAGTCGATTTCCTCTTCGGGATCCGCCGTGATTCCACGGATCCACCCCCTTCCCAAGACGCCGTGACTGACGATCGCTGGCTTGGGGTCCTGGAAGTGCTTTCCAGCGGCTCCGGATTCATCCGACGCAAGGAGGCAGGCTACGCCCCCTCCAACGACGACATCTACGTCAGCGGAAAGCTGATCAACCGGTTCGAACTTCGAACCGGCGACGAGCTTTCCGGGACCGTGGGTGGTCGTCCGAGGAATGGGAAGGCCCCTCCCATCCAGCGCCTCGAGCTGGTGAACGACTGTCCCCCCGAGGAGGCGAAGGGACGGCCGCAGTTCGACCGGCTCGCCGCCATGCACCCCGACGAGCAGCTTCGTCTGGAGTGCGACATCGTGGGACCCGGTGGCCAGCCCGACCACACGAACCGGGTCATCGACCTGTTCTGTCCGCTGGGGAAGGGGCAGCGCTCCATGATCGTGGCTCCTGCCAAGGCTGGTAAGACCACGGTCCTGCAGCGGGTCGCCGAGGGCGTCGTCCGCAACCATCCGGAATGCCACCTCATGGTCCTCCTGGTGGATGAGCGTCCGGAGGAGATCACCGAGATGGAGATGTGCGGCTTCGGCGAGGTCATCTCCTCCTCCTTCGACTTCCCGCCGGAACGCCACGTGGCCCTGGCGGAGATGACCATCGAGCGGGCCCGTCGTCGCGTGGAGATGAAGCAGGACGTGGTGGTGATCCTGGATTCCATCACCCGCCTTGCCCGGGCGTACAACACCACGGAGGACGGGAGCGGCCGGACCATGAGCGGAGGGCTGGACGCCAACGCTTTGGAGCGGCCCAAGCGACTCCTGGGAAGCGCCCGAAAGTCCCGGGAGGGTGGATCCCTCACCATCGTGGCCACGGCCCTCGTGGACACCGGGTCCAGGATGGATCAGGTGATCTTCGAGGAGTTCAAGGGAACCGGCAACAGCGAGCTGGTCCTGAGCCGAGACCTGGCGGATCGGCGGATCTTCCCCGCCATCGACCTGGTGGCCTCCGCCACCCGTCGGGAGGAGCTCCTGCTCAGCGAGGAGGCCCTCCTCCTCTCCAGGGCCTACCGCCGGCAGATGTCGGGCCGGAGTTCGGCCGAGGCCATGACGGAGCTCCTGGGGGTCATGAAGCGGGCCCCCACGAACAAGGACCTCCTGGAGATGAGCCGGGCAAACCTCTAGCCGGCCTCGGTCCGGCCCGGTGTCCCGGTCGGGCCTGACCCCACCGACGGTCCGGGGGCTCAGCCCTGCTCCGCCGCGTCCGCCGCGCCGACGGTATCGTCTGCCGAGGGGGCCTGGTCGATCTCCCGGCCTTCCTCCACCAGGATCCTCAGAGTTTCCAGGGAGGCCTCCAGCTGCCCGCCCTGGAGTTCCTCCATTCGGGGGGCCAGGTAGCCCAGGATGGGGTTCCGGCCGAAGTCCCCGGCCTCCCGCCAGTGGATGCGGGTGCCTCCGTCCTCCACCTCCAGGCGCATCTCGCCGGAGATCCGGATGGACCCGCTCTCCACCTCCACTTCGTACCGGACCAGCCGGTCCCGGTCCACCTCGGTGATGACGAAGGACCCCTCCCCGTACCCGGGGTCGTCCCACCGCCGCCCGGAGCCCTCCCCGCTCCCGGGGCCGAAATACTCCGTGGCCGTCTCCGGCGACGGCGTCCAGCGCTCCCATGCCTCGGCGGAGGAGATGTGGTCCCAGACCTGGGCCGGCTCGGCCCGGATCCAGCCGGACCGTTCCGCCTCCCACTGGGAGGAGAGGAGGAGGCCGATGCCCAGGAATCCGAAGAGCAGGACGCCGATGATGCCGAAGCTGATACCTGCGATGCGTAGGAGTCGCACGGGTTCGTCGGTTCGGGGAATGGGGCGGGGGGGGGCGGGTCGCGGCCCCGCCTCCCGTGTTCAGGGAGGAAAGCTCGCCGGCCCCACCCGGGGGTCAAGGGCCCGGCGCCACCGACTGGAGGCGATCCGGCGCAATCTCCAGGTTCCCCGCCCTCTCCCGGGACCCGTCGTGCGTGCATCGCTCCACCAGGGGGGCCAGGGCGGGCCACATGAAGTCCGCCATCTTCCGGTGGCCCTCCGCCGTGGGATGGATCCCGTCCTCGAGGTTGAGTTCGGGCTCACCGGCCACGCCCTCCAGGAGGAAGGGGAGGAGCTCCACCCCCTCGCTCCGGGCCACGTCCCGGTAGGCATTCCGGAACGCCTCCGTGTACGTGTCGCCCAGGTTCGGGGGCGCCTCCATGGTCACCAGGGCGATGCAGGCATCGGGGGCTCGCTCACGGATGGCACGGACCACGGCCACCAGGTTGGCCTCCAGCTCCTCCACAGGGAGGGCCCGGAGCCCGTCGTTCGCTCCGGTCTCCACCACCACCAGTCCCGGTGGCGGGTCGGGGAGGACCCAGTCGATCCGCCGGACCGCACCCGCACTGGTCTCGCCGGAGAGGCCGGCATTCCGGATCACCGGGCGGAGGCCCTCCTCCCGGGCCCGCTCCAGGACCCGGGCGGGCCAGGCCTGGGCGTCCGGGTCGTCCAGCCCCCACCCCTCGGTGAGGCTCGTGCCCACGAAGAGGATGTCCACCGGCCCCGCTGCCCCACCGGGCACGTCGCCGGACCCTTCGCCGTCGGCCCGGGGTTCCACCGCCCCATCGGGGGAACGGGGGTCCCCGGAGCCGGCTTCCGCGGCGGTGTCGCCGCGGGCCCCTTCCCCGGCGGAGTCCGGAAGGCCATCCCCCCCGCACCCGGCCATGAGGGCCAGTGCGGTCAGGCAGGTGAAGACCATCCCAGCGGCCCGGAGGCCCGGCGTGCGCATCGAGCTTGAAGACATCTGGAAGTCCCACCGGTCCGGAGACCGGGTCCTGGAGGTTCTGAAGGGAGTGCGCCTGGAGGTGGCGTCGGGTGCGTCTGCCGCCATCGTGGGGCCCTCGGGTTCGGGGAAGACGACCCTCCTGGGGATCATGGCGGGGCTGGACCGGGCGGATCGGGGCACGGTGCGCCTGGGCGACGTGGAACTGGGAGGTCGTACCGAAGATGGGCGGGCGGAGTTTCGTGCGCGCCACGTGGGCTTCGTGTTCCAGACCTTCCACCTGCTGGCCTCCCTCACGGCGCTGGAGAACGTGCGGGTGCCCCTGGAGCTGTCGCCCTCGGGGACGGGGCTCGGCGCGCGGGGGATCCGGGAGCGGGCCCTGTCCCTCCTGGCGCGGGTGGGGC
>REBX01000049.1 GCA_007692505.1 Gemmatimonadales bacterium
CTCTTCTCGCTTCCGCTGACCTACGGGCTCCTCCCCCTGTTCCTGGGGTGAGAGCGCCGGAGTGGTCAAGGTGTCTGATCAAGTGATTCGCGTTGCCATCCTCGGGTCCACCGGATCCATCGGGAGGAGCACACTGGCGGTGCTGGCCCGCCACCCGGACCGATTCCGGGTGGCCGTCCTCACGGCTCGCCGCTCTGCAGAGGAGCTCCGTCGTCAGGAAACGGAGTTCTCTCCCCGTCGCGTGGTCCTCGCCGATCCGGATGGGGCCGCACCGGGAGCGGAGATTCCCGGGACATGGGAGACCGGGCGGGACGCGCTCCTATCCGCAGCCGAGGACCCGGAGGTAGACGTGGTGGTGAATGCCCTGGTGGGGTTCGCAGGGCTTGAGCCCACCCTGCGGGCGCTGGCGGCGGGGAAGCGGGTGGCACTGGCGAACAAGGAGTCCCTGGTGGCCGGGGGCAGCCTGGTCCGCCAAGCCATGGAGGAAGGGGGGGGCGAGCTCGTCCCTGTGGACTCTGAGCACTCGGCAATCCTGCAGTGCATGAACGGTGCACCGAGGTCCGTCGTGGAGCGCCTGGTCCTTACTGCGTCGGGCGGGCCCTTCCGGGGATGGCCAGCCAGTCGCCTCCAGTCTGTGGGACCCGAGGCCGCACTCTCCCACCCCACGTGGGACATGGGAGCCAAGATCTCCATCGATTCGGCGTCGCTGGCCAACAAGGCCCTGGAGGTCATCGAGGCCCACGTCCTGTACCGGATGCCCTTCGACCGCATCGGCACCGTGGTCCACCCCCAGTCCATTGTCCACTCCTTCGTGGAGTTCGTGGACGGATCGGTGATGGCCCAGCTGGGCTTCCCCACCATGGAGATCCCCATCCTGTACGCCCTCTCGTGGCCGGATCGCATAGCCGACCCCGAACTCCGCACCTTCGATCCCGTCCGGTCCTCCCCCCTCACTTTCGAGGAGATCGACCACGAGGCCTTCCCCCTCTTCGGGGTGGGTGTGGCCGCCGGACGTTCAGGCGGGGTCGCCCCCGCAGTCTTCAATGCGGCCAACGAAGTGGCGGTGCAGGCCTTCCTGGGCGGTCGCCTGGACTTCCCCGGTCTGGCCCGGGTGGCGGAGTTCACCCTGGAGCGACTGGCGGGCTCCACGGCGGAGTCAGTGGAGGACCTGGTGGCGGTGGACACGGAGGCACGTGGAGTGGCCGCGGGCCGGATCGAACGGGGTGTCTCCCCCTCCGTCCCGGGAGGTGAATCGTGACCATCATCGCCACCATCATCGTCCTGGGCGTGCTGATCTTCGTCCACGAGCTGGGGCACTTCTGGGCGGCCAAGTCCGTGGGTGTCCGGGTGGAGAGGTTCTCCATCGGGCTGGGACCCCGGGTCGCCGGCTTTACCCGAGGGGACACGGAGTACATCCTGGCCGCCATCCCCCTGGGGGGATACGTGAAGATGGCGGGGATGGGCGACGAGATGATGGAGAAGATCGAGGGAGGGCCGTCGGAATCGTCCCGAAGTCACGGCGGGGAGGGGGAGGTTGGAGCGACTCCGACGGAGGGCATTCCCATGGTGGATCCGCCTCCGGCGTCCGGTGCTCGGGACCCCGAGGCCACGGACACGGGGTCATTCGACGCTCGCCCGGTGTGGGCCCGTGCATGGGTCATCTCCGCCGGGGTGATCATGAACATGCTCTTCGCGTTCGCGGCCTACACGGCGATTGCGGCGGGCTGGGGCGAGGCGGTCCCGGACACCCTGGCTATCGGGCAGGTGAGCGAGGAGCTCCTCCCCGAAGGCACGGAGGCGCTGGCCGGCATTCCTCCCGGCGCCACCATCGTCTCCATCGGGGACCGCACCCCCGAGCACTGGGGCGATGTCCACAACGCCATGGTCGAGCTGCCGGCCGGACCGGTCACCGTCCGCCACGAGAATCCCTCCGGGTCGGTGGAGATCGTCCTCCCGGAGGTCGGGGCCCCCAGGGACGAGATCCGCCGCGCCCTGCGGTACTGGATCGAGCCGGTGGTGGCCGGACTGGAGCCAGGTGCTCCCGCCGACCGAGGTGGGCTCGAGGCCGGGGACCGGATCACGGCGGTGGACGACGTGTCGGTGGAGGTCTGGAGCGACTTCCAGCGACTGATCCAGGCACGCCCCGGCCAGGAGACGCAGATCACCCTCCTCCGGGGGGACACGGAGCTGGTCCGGACCCTCACACCCACGGAGCTCCGGGGCGAGAACCTGGATACCGGGGAGGAGATGGTCATTGGCCGGGTGGGGATCTTCCCCCAGAATCCGCCCGTGGTCTACGAGGCCCTGGCGCCAGGGGAGGCCCTGGTGACGGGCTATCGGGAGACCGTGGCGGTGACCGGGCTCATCATGGGCTTCCTCCGGGACCTGGTCACGGGCCAGATGTCCCCCCGGAACCTGGGGAGCATCGTGACCATCGGGGAGGCGTCGGGGCAGGCGGCGGCCCAGGGGATCCCCGTCTTCCTGGGCTTCATGGCCTTCTTCTCCATCAACCTGGCCATCCTGAACCTCCTGCCCATTCCCATCCTGGACGGGGGGCACCTGGTCTTCCTGGGGCTGGAGGCCATCCGGGGTCGCCCGGTGAGCATGCAGACCCGCCTGAGGTGGAGCCAGATCGGCATGGTGGTCCTCCTGGGGATCATGGCCCTGGCGCTGGGCAACGATTTCCTGAGGCTTTTCGGGATGTAGCGCGCCCGGGGGTCGTCCAGGACACCCGCAGGGCCCGAAGCCGCGGAGCCGGGTGGTCCGGGGACCCGCCTCAGAGGAGCCGGAGCTGGTCGGGGCCGCTCCGGGCCCGCTCCGCCGGGATGTCCACCACGGGCCCCGGACGATCCTGGGGGACCACGGTGACCGGCCCGTCGAACCCGGCTCTCCGGAGTTCCCGCTCCACCACCTCCCGGGCCAGCTCCGGCCGATTGCACTCCGCCGACAGGTGGGCCAGGTGCACGGCCAGGAGCCGATCCGTAAGGAGCTCCACGGCCAGGCGGGCCGCGGCCTCGTTCGAGAGGTGTCCGTGGCTCGAGGCGATGCGGGCCTGGACGGAGGCGGGGTAGGGGCCCACCCGGAGGAGCCCCTCGTCGTGGTTCGCCTCGAGGATCAGGACATCCAGCTCTGCCAGCGAGTGACGGATGGCCGCCGTGGGGCGTCCCAGGTCCGTCGCCACCCCCACCCGGCTGCCGCATTCCCGCCCCGTGAGGGTCACCGCCACCGGGTCCACGGCGTCGTGGGCCGTGAGGAAGGCGTCCACCTCGATGTCGCCGATGCCGAAGCGACTCCCGGGCCGGTACTCCTCCACCGCCTCCCCGCCATGGAGGAGCCCGGAGACGGCCTCCCGGGTCCCGGCAGACATGAGGAGGGGAGTGCCGTACCGGCGGGCGAAGATCCCGGCCCCCCGCACGTGGTCGCCGTGTTCGTGGGTGAGGAGGATGGCGTCCACCCCCTCGGGCTCCACCCCCACGGCGGCCAGGCGGCTCGCCAGCTGGCGACCGCTGAAGCCCGCATCCACCAGGACGCAGGTCTGCTCCGTCCAGGCCACCGTGGAGTTCCCCCGGCTCCCGCTGCCCAGCATGGCCACCTTCACGGCCCGGAGGGCCTCCCGCCAGCGCCATGCACGACCTGCCACGCCCTCTCCAGGACGTTGGCGGTTCCCGGAGGCAGCTGCATCCCGCGACGCTCCATGGCCCGGCGAGCCGTCTCCCTGAAGGCCTGGAAGCGGTGCACTGCGGGGGCAGCGGAGCCCCAGGAGAAGGGGGGGACCCAGCGAGGGGGCATCCCGTCTCCGAACAGGTTCGATCCGGCACCCACCACGGTCCCGGTGTTCAGGAGGGTGCCGATGGCGGTCTTCACGTGGTCCCCCAGGAGGATCCCGGCCTTCATGAGGCCCGTGTCCTCCAGCTCGTCGGGGGAGGTGTGAGCCCGGACCGGTCCGTAGTTGTTCTTCAGGTCGGAGTTGGTGGTGCCGGCGCCCAGGTTCACCCACCGACCCACCAGGGCGTGCCCCAGGTACCCGTCGTGGGCCTTGTTCACGTAGCCAAGGAGGACGGAGTCGGAGACCTCGCCCCGGAGCTTGCAGACCGGGCCTGCGGAGAGGGAGCCCATCCGACCCCCCAGGAGCTGGGTGCCCTCCCCGATGAAGGCGGGTCCCGCAAGGTGGGTGTAGGGCTCGATGCGTACTCCTGCGGAGAGGTGGATGGGGCCCGAGCGGGCATCCAGGACCGCCCCGGCCTCGATTCGGACGCCGGGGTCCGCGGTGATGGGGAAGCGGCCCAGGACGTGGACGCCGGGGGGCGGCTCCAGCGGGGCGCGGGAGGTGGCGATCCGGGCGTCCAGGAGGTCCCGGGCCACCCGGTCGGCGTTCCCGGCCATGAGGGCCCAGGGAGAGCCCAGGAGTCCGCCACCGGGGTTCAGGGTGGGGGCATCGGAGTCGGCGGCGGGGACGGGATGGCCGGCCGGGATGCACCAGCCCACGTGCCACTCCGGTTCCGGTCCCAGGGAGAGGCGGATGGGTCCGGACTCCTGGAGGCAGAGTTCCACGATCCGGTCCAGCATCCCGGAGGACGGGGCGTCGGGGATGGGTGCGTCGCCAT
>REBX01000121.1 GCA_007692505.1 Gemmatimonadales bacterium
CCCGGGGGCCCTCCACGGCCCGGGGGCCCTCCCCGTCCACGGAGTCCGGGGGGACCGTCGGGGTGCAGGCCCGGAGGTCCGCTCCAGATCGTCCGGGCCGGTGGCGCCACGCTCCATCGGGCCCCGTGTCGATCCGACGTGATCCTGAGCCCCAGGTTCACCCAGTACACCACGTCGGGGTCGGACATGCCCCGGAGCTCACGGCCGGAGGGTCGACTCACCCCGTGGTGGCCCGAACCGCGCCCACGGGGGATATCCCTGACGAAGGCTCCGGGGCCCACCCCCAGGTGGGCGGCCACGTCCATCCAGGACCAGCCCCGGTCCCGGAGGGCAAGCACCGCCTCCTCCGACACGCGGGCCTCGTGCGCCAGGAGGTAGACCACGGGGAGCTCCGACGGATGGACCCTGGTGGGCGCCCAGCGCTGCTCCACGGTGCGAACGGGCACGTCGTAGGTACGGCTCACGGCCACGTGGAGGTGCCGGAGCCCGTCCCGATCCAGGACGATTCCCCCGGATACCTGCCCCAGCGCCGGTGTCGGCGCCACGGCCGCCGACACCATGAGGAAGAGGGCAAGCCCCGCCAGGACCGGGCCCGGGGCTCCAGCCCGGGACCGGGGCAGGCGAAGCCCCCGGGGCGCACGACCGGCCCGGGGGCCCGCGGGAACACGGGTCGAACGTGAATGCTTCATGTCATGACCTCCCATGGACTGCGATGGGGGGAGACCGTCGGGGGACTTGCCCCCCAGAAGTGCAGGACGCGTGCCAGGCCCGACCCCCTGCCAGGCGCACACTTCCGGTGGACCCTGTCCTCCATCCCGGACACACGGCTGGTCCCGTCCGGGACAGGAGCCCGCCTTCCATGGCACGTCCATGGCGCGCCGGAGAGCGTTGCCCCCTCCGTCCCGCAGGCCTACCCTGAACCGTGACCTCCAACCGAGCCACCACTCCCCTTCCCGCTGCCGTCCTCCTTGCAGCGGCCGTCCTGGCGCTGGCCCTCCTGGGGCCAGACCGGGACGTGGTGGGCCTCGCCCTCATCCCCTGGGCCCTGGCCTTCGCGGCGCTCATTCACCTGGTGGCCCGGCACCCCGAATGGCTGGGCCGGCCTGCCGTCCTCCTGGGAGGAGCCGTGGTCCTCCGGGCCCTCTGGCTCCCGGTGCTCCCGGACCTCTCCGACGACATCTTCCGCTACCTCTGGGATGGCTGGCTGGGTATCCACCGGATCTCGCCCTTCCTCCATGTGCCCTCCGACCCGACCCTGGCCGGCTTCCAGGAGAGCGTCCTCTTCCGGGAGATGAACTCGCCGGACGTCCACTCCATCTACCCGGCCCTGTCGCAGCTCGTCTTCCTGGGAGGGGGGCTCCTCTACGAGTGGGTGGGGCTCCAGGCCGGACAGCTCGCCATCATGGCCGGGTTCACCCTGCTGGAGCTGGGCGGGCTCCTCCTCCTCCATCGGGCGCTTCGTCGGGGGACCACGCTGCCCCCTGCACTCCTGGCCCTCTGGGCATGGAACCCCCTGGCCCTCCTGGTCGTGGCAGGGGGTGGGCACTCCGAGGGAGGTCTCGTGCTCGGGCTGGGACTCCTCCTGGCCGCACCCACCCTGTCCACGCCCCGAAGGCGGTCCGTGGGCCTGTGGGCGGGCTGGGCCCTGGCCAGTCTCTCAAAGGGGATCCCCCTGGTCCTCCTCCCCCTGGTTTGGAGGGCATCGGCCCGCGAAGGGGGGCGGAAGCAGGCCACCCTGGGTGCCCTCGGGGCCATCACGGCGTGCGGTCTGGCCACCCTCCCCTTCCTCCGGCCGGCGGACCTCCCGGGAGTCGTGGCCTCGGCCCAGCTCTACGTCCTCCACTTCGAGTTCAACGCCGGCCTCTACTTCCTCCTGAAGGCGGGGGTGGAGGCCCTCCCCTTCGCCATTCCCGGAACGGACCCCACCGCCGGTGGCGGTCCGGTGGTGGGGCCCCTCCTCCGCCTGGTCTTCCTCGTCGGTGCGCTGGCACTCACCCTCAGGCACCCGGTGAACGGCGTGCGCTTCCTGGCCCGGGGGCTCCTCCTGGTCTTCGGCCTCTACCTGGTGACGGCCACCACCGTCCACCCATGGTACCTCCTCTGGGTGCTCCCCCTGGTCCCCTTCACCTCCCTGACCCGGGCTCCCTGGCTCTGGGCCTCTGCAGCCGCCCTCCCCACCTACCTCACCTACACGGGCACCTCCCACCTCCTCCTCACCGGATTCTTCTGGGGAGGGTGGGTCGTCGCCCTGGCCCTGGCGGAACGGGAACGGGTCTTCCGACCCCTACGCCGCCTGGCCGCCCGCCGGAAGGCCGGCTGGGTCGGTCCCCACGTGCGACCCGGACTCCTGTTGGATGTGGGTGGGGGGGACGGCCACCTGGCCCGCCGGATCCAGGAGTCGAGCGGAGGGCAGGTGCGGGCGTTCGTGGCCGACCCCGCCCCCCCCGGCCGGCACGGAGGAGAAGGTCCGATCCTGCGGGTCCGGGCCGATGGCGGGGGCCTCCCCCTTGCCACGGCTTCGGCCCCCACCGTCCTCCTGGCCTTCGTCCTCCACCACGCGGAAGACCCGGACCGGGTGCTGGCCGAGGCGATCCGGGTGAGCGGAGGCCGCCTGATCGTCCTGGAATCCACCTGCAGGAGCCGACTGGGTTGCCGGGCGCTGGCGGAGCTGGACCGCTGGGTGAACGCCGGTCGGGAGGCATCGGCCGCGGACCTGCGGCGGCCCCGCTACCGCAACGCACAGGAGTGGCTGGAGGCCATCCGGGTGGCCGCCCGGGAGCAGCCCGCACCCATCCGGGTCCGAGTCGTGGAGGTGGACCGGCCCAACCGGGTCGGGCACCGGGTGGCCCGCATGGTCGTGGACCTCCAGCGAACCGAGGGAGGCTGGTCCTGACGGTGGAGCCCGCCCTCAGATGGGGCGGGAGAACCGCTCGAAGAGCTCCACCCGGAGCCCTGCCGGGGACGGGGCGCCCCCCTGCCGGGATCGGTCCAGGGACCGGAAGACCTCGTCCAGGTGGCGCTCCAGCTCCCTGCGGAGCTCAGGCGCATCGGGCACGGCCTCCAGGATGGGATCCCGGGACACCCCTCCTCCCATCACGGGGGAGTATTCGATGCGGGCCTCGTTCGTCTCCAGGAACTCGTGGAGACGCTCGGCGGCCAGGGCCGTCTCACGGAGCTGGGCCAGTCGGTCCCGTCGTTCGTCGGCCACCCGGGCGTAGCGCTCCTCCACCTGCCGGAGGAGGGCGTCCACATCCAGATTCGGTGGGAGCTGGGCCGTCCGCTCCGCGATCTCGTCGGAGGCGGGGTCATCCGGGTCGGCATCCAGGATGCGCCGGGCCGCAGCCACGTAAAGGGTGGAATCCGAATCCATGAGCACCTCCATGAAGTCCCCGTAGCCCATCCAGAACCCCGCTACGTCCCCGTGCTCCGAGGCGCTGGAGAGGTAGCGCCCCGAGAGCCACTCCGAAGGGGGCGTGGATGGCACCCCCACTGCCACCCGGACAGAGTCCGTCATCCGGTCCAGCTCGTTCTCCATGAGGCCGGCCAGGAGTCCGTTCACATCGGAGGGGAAGGGCCGCTCGGGGCCCGCTTCCTCTACCTCGGCATGGGTCTCGGATCCCCCGGTCGCCTGCCTGCCCTCGTCTCCGACCGAGGCCCCGGTCCCTCCCAGCCACCACCACCCTGCGGCCCCCAGGGCCAGAAGGACCACGGCAGAAACCAGGAGAAGGGGAATGGGCACCTCGATTCCCTGCCGTCTTCGCACCCTCCCCCGGCTCCGTCCCCCGGAACCCGGGGGGGGCCGGGAGCGAATGGGCCCGGGCTCGCTGTCGTCGTCGGAGGAAGCCTCCGAGTCACCGGAACTGCCACGTCCTCCGGCGAGCTCCGACTCCAGTCCATCCACGGGAGCGGCCTCCCGGGGTGCCCGGGACGGCCCGAATCCACGGGGGGGAGTGGACTCGCCCTCACGGTTGTCACCATCCCTCGCACCGGACCCGGCCCCGCCTTCACCCATGGCCTCTTCCATGGGCGATCGACGGGTGATCGGCCCCGATGAAGGGGGAGGTGTGGTCCCGGGGTCCCTGGACGGGGGCGGGTCCCCGAACATGATGGGGCCGAACTCTTCGTCTTCCGAGGAATCGTCGACTTCCGAGGAAGGGAACGGTGGTGTGGACGGGGGGGGAGCAGACGGCGGCGGGGACGGGGGGCGTCCCGCCGGAGGCGCCCGCTCGGCATCGGGGCCGAAGGGATCGGGAATGAGGGGAAGGTCGCCGGACTCACCCGCCTCATCCCGGACCTCCTCCCCCACCTCCCCTTCCGGGCCGGAGCCTTCCGGTGGCTTCGGCGGTTCGGTACCATGAGAGGAGGAGGCGTCCCCGCGTCCCCCGTCTTCCCCGTCGGTGTCCAGCTCCTCCACGATGAAGCGGAAGACCGGGGCCTGGCCGGCCTCGGTCCACTGTCCGGTCCCCGCATCATAAAGGGGCGTGTCCTCCCGGATCTCTCCCGAGGCGATGCGTCGGGAGAGCTGGTCGACGGAGGCGATCTCCACCTCGTCGCCGGAGGGGGTCCTGTAGCGGAACCGCGCGCTGGAAGAACTCATGGATGTACGGTACACCCCTTATTCACGCCGCCACAAGGGCGATCCCCCCCTGCTCGGAGGAGCCCCCGTCATGACCAGCCCTGCCTCACATCTCCTGCCCCACCCCGGACACGGGTCCCTTCCTTACCCATTCTTCCCGGCCCTCCTCCCGGCCCTGGTCCTGGCCCTCCTCCTGGTGGGATGCAGCGACCCCGCGCCCGGCCCGGCGGAGGAAGCCATCCAGCGTTCCATCGAGACCCACGGGGGTGAAGCCTTCCAGACCGGGGTCATGGAGTTCGACTTCCGGGGGGATCGCTTCCTCCTGGCCCGGCACGACGACCGGTTCCGGCAGGAGCGGGTCCACGTGGACCCCGAGGGCCGGGTGGTCCGGGAGCAGATGACAAACGAAGGGACCCGCCTCCTGCTGGACGGTCGGGAGGTCACCCTGGACGAGGAGGAGCGGGCCGAGCTGGAGCTGGCGGTGAACTCCGTGATCTACTTCGCCTTCCTCCCCCACCGCCTCCGGGACCCCGGTGTACGGGCTGCCCACCTGGGCGAGACCCGCATCCGGGACGAGCCCTACGACGTGGTGGAGGTCACCTTCGACGAGGCGCAGGGAGGGGAGGACTGGGAGGACCGGTTCGTCTACTGGATCCACTCCGAGTCCGGGACCCTGGACTGGATGGCCTACCGCTACGAGAGGGACGATGGAGGTACACGGTTCCGCCGCGCCGTGAACCGGAGGGAGGTGGGCCCCCTCCTGGTCCAGGACTGGGAGAACTGGGACGGGGGCGACCGGGTCTCCCGGCTGGAGGACTACCCCGACCTCCACGCCGCCGGCGAGCTGGAGCTCGTCTCCATGGTGGAGATGGAGAACCTGACCTGGATCCCCTCCACTCCTGCCGACACCGACCCCGACGCCCCGGGCCCCGACCTGACCTCCACCCTGGACGGGCTCCAGCTGGACGTGGGGCTGGAGTCGGCCACCTGGACCGCCGGGGAGGAGGTCACCATCCGCATCGGTCTGGCGAACCGGAGCTCGGAGGACCGCACCCTCACCTTCCCCACCTCCCAGCGCTACGACCTGGTCCTCCTGGATCCCGAGGACGAGGAGGTGGCCCGCTGGAGCCGGGACCGCTCCTTCCTCCAGGTCCTGGGGGAGGAAACGGTGCGGGCCGGAGAGGAGGGCCCGGTCTGGACCGAGACCTGGACCATCCCGGAAGACCGCACGGGCCCCCACCGCCTGGTGGTGGAGCTGCCCGCCTCCCCGGCCGGTCTCCGCACCGGTGTCGACGTGGAGATCGTGGAACGCTGACCCCGAGCGCTGACCCCGGCCCCCGGCGGCCCCTCGCCCCCCCTCCTGCCCTCTCGCCCCCCCTCACCCCTCCCGGAAGAAGGGCTCCCAGCTCGACGGATCCGGCCGGGGCGTCAGGAGGCTCGTCACCACGAGTCCCAGAACCGAGGCCGTCACCGCCGGGTACGTGACCTCCTGGAGGAACGGGCTCCACCCTGCGAAGAAGTCGAACCCCGGCAGGACGAAGGTCCAGACCAGGGTCACCACCGACCCCAGGAGGACCGAGGCCACCGCTCCCTGCCGGGTGGCCCGCTTCCACAGGAACGCCGCCAGGAGGGCCGGCGTGATCCCGGCCCCGTAGATCAGGTATGCCGTGTACGCGGCGGTGAGGATGGTGGGGAACTGGTCCACGAGCATCCAGGCCACCACCCCCAGCACCAGGACCAGCCCCCGGCTCACCGCCACCACCCGCCGCTCCGACGCGTCGGGGTCCAGAAAGCGCTGGTAGACGTCCCGGGTCAGGTTCGTGGCCGGCACCAGGAGGAAGGAGTCCGCGGTGGACACCACGATGGCCATCATGGCCGCCACCAGGAGCATCCCGGCGTAGAGGGGGAGGAGCTCCACTGCCAGGGTCGGGATCACGTTCTCCGAGAGGTTCTCTGCCGTGTCCGCCGGCCCCCCGGTGAAGAGCTGGGTGATGAGCCCCTGCTCCGCCGCCACGCTCCCGGTGAGCCCCAGCAGGTAGATGCTCAGCTCCAGGAAGGCGACACCGAAGACCCAGATGGCCACCGCCTTCCGCGCGGTCCCCGCCGTCCGGGCCGAGAAGATCCGCTGGTACATGTTCGCATCCCCCATGAGGAGGAGGAGGGTGGGCACCAGGAAGGAGATGGCGATGATGGGCGCCGAATCCACCCCGCTCCGCTCGTCGGCCCAGTTCCCGAACACCCCGGTCTTCCCCGCCGCCTCCGCGCTGGCCACCACCTCGGGGATCCCCCCCACCGCAGACACGGTGAAGATGAGGGCGAAGAGCACCCCCAGGATCATGATGATCCCGTTCACCACGTCGGTGTAGACCACCGAGACCATCCCGGCCAGCACCGTGTAGGTGATGGCGAAGGCCGCCGTGATCACGATGCCCGCCTCCACCGTGATCATCCCGTCCGACACGATGGAGAGGACCCGGCCCCCGCCCCGGAACTGGTACGAGACGATGGTGAGGTACGCGATCACGGTGATCAGGGTGGCCAGCACCCCGGCCAGCGTCCCGTAGCGGACCTGGAAGATGTCCGGCACGGTGACCTTCCCGAAGTTCCGCACCCGCCGGGCAATGAAGAACACCAGGACGATCCCCAGCCACGCCCCGGCGCTGGACCACATCCCCGCCAGCCCGTTTCGCCATCCCAGCCCCGCCCCGCCGAAGAGGGACCCGTTCCCGATCCAGGTGGCCAGGAGGGTCCCCACCAGGACGAACCAGTGGAGGTTCCGGCCCGCCACCATGAAGTCGGCGGAGTCCCGGATCCCCCGGGCCTTCCACACCCCCACCCCCACAAGGAGGAGGAGGTAGAAGAGGATGGCACCCAGGTAGGGGTTCCCCGCCAGCGCGGCCAGGTCGGCTGAGGTGAGCAGGAGAGGGCTCCCGGATCGGAGGTGGCGAGGGGTGGAGGTGGACCGGACCCGGCCTTGTCCAGGAGCGGCTCGGGGTCAGGGCATGCCGGGCTCCGCCGGCATCCGGGGCAACAATGGACGCTCCCGGCCCCGTCGGTGCAATGGGGAGGTGGGTGCGGAGGGGCGACGTCCCACTCGCCGGTGGGGCAGGCAGGGCAGCCGGGCTCCCCCGGGAGGCCGACCCCCGCCCCCCTTCCCCCTTCAGCGCCACCGGTCCATCCTGAAGGAGGCGCGTCCTGCTCTCCACCGGTCCACCCGCCGGGAGGCGCACCGTGTCCGCCCCACGTACCAACCCCGGGGAGGCGCCTGTGCCCTCCCCCGCCCATCGCCCGGGAGGCGCCCTGTGCCCTTCCCCGCCCACCCAGCCCCGACCCTGCCGTGATCCTCTACCTCCTGGACCTCCTGGGCGTGGCCGTCTTTGCCGTGAGTGGTGCACTGGCGGCGGGTCGAAAGGGGATGGACTGGCTGGGCGTCTTCGTCCTGGCCCTGGTCACGGGGATCGGCGGCGGAACCACCCGGGACCTCCTCCTGGGCCGGCAGCCCGTCTTCTGGATCGAGGACCCCATGTACCTGGCCGCCATCGCCGGGGGCACCGTCCTCACCCTCCTGGGCGCCCGGCTGGGCCGCTATCCCGGCCGCTCCCTCCAGGTGGCCGACGCCTTCGGGCTGGGGCTCTTCGCCATCGGCGGGGCCCAGGTGGCCGAGGCCCTGGGGCACAGCTGGGTCATCGTGGTCCTCATGGGCGCCGTCACCGGCACCGTGGGCGGCCTCATCCGGGACCTCCTCCGGGCAGAGGTGCCCCTGGTCCTCCGGCAGGAGATATACGCCACGGCGGCCCTGGCCGGGGTCGGGCTGTACCTTGTCCTGGGCGCCGCGGGGGTGGGAACGGAGGTCGCCGCCGTCCTGGGGGCAAGCTGCGTAATCGGAATCCGACTCCTGGCCATGGCGAAGGGCCTGAACCTCCCGGGCTTCCCCTTCCCCCCCGGCCTGGAGGACCGGAAGAGCACCTCCGGAGGCAGCTGACCCAGGCCCCATCCCGGGAACCCCGAGCTCCTGCGCCACGTATTCTCCAGTCGGTCCCGTTTGCGTCTCCTCGAAACGAGGTCTCCCCATGCTCCCGCCCCCGACCCTCCCATCCGTGCGACTTCCGGCGGCGCCCGTCGTCTTCCCGCCGGCAGCGTCCGCAGTCCTCGCGGCGGCACGCGGCCTCCTGACCGGCCGGTCCCTCGCGGCGGCGCGCAGCCCCTTGGCCAGCAGATTCCTCCCGGCGGCGCGCGGCCTCCTGGCCGGCAGTTTCAGCCCGGCCCCGTGCGCGCTCCTCCTGGCGCTCCTGGCGACGACACCCCTCGTGGCCCAGGACAGAGGCGACTGGGACGTGAACGCGCCCCCCTTCCCCCTCACGGATGTGTCCATCGACGCCACCGAGGGGACCTGGATGTCGCTGGACGTGAGCCCCGACGGGACCGAGGTGATCTTCGACTTCCTGGGCGACATCTACACGATCCCCCTGGAAGGAGGCGAGGCCCGGGCCCTGACCCGGGAATTCGCCTGGAACATGCAGCCCCGCTACTCGCCGGACGGGCGGTGGATCGCCTTCACCAGCGACCGGTCCGGGGGCGACAACATCTGGGTCATGGATCGGGACGGCTCGAACCTGCAGCAGGTGACGGACGAGAGCTTCCGCCTCCTGAACGGACCCGCCTGGAGCCCCGACTCCCAGTACATCGTGGCCCGGAAGCACTTCACCGGAACCCGGTCGCTGGGCTCCGGCGAGATGTGGAAGTACCACCGTACCGGCGGAACGGGGATCCGCCTCACCGAGCGGCCCAACGACCAGCAGGACGTGAACGAGCCCGCCTTCTCCCCGGACGGCCGACACCTCTGGTTCTCCCAGGACCTCACGCCTGGCCCCACCTTCGAGTACAACAAGGACCCCAACGCCGGGATCTACGGGATCCGCCGCCTGGACCTGGAATCCGGGGCCCTGCAGACGGTGGTTGCCGGACCCGGGGGAGCGGCCCGACCCACCCCCTCCCCCGACGGGCGCTACCTGGCCTTCGTCCGGCGGGTGAACTACGAGACCCACCTCTTCCTTCGGGACCTGGAGACGGGCGAGGAGTGGTCCGTCTTCGACGGGCTCGAGCGGGACATGCAGGAGATCTGGGCCATCCACGGGGTCTACCCCACCATGGCCTGGACCCCCGACGGGGCCCACCTGGTCTTCTGGGCCGGAGGCGGCATCCACCGGCTCGAGCTGGCCACCGGCGAGCACCGCCCCATCCCGTTCCGAGTGCAGACGATCCGGCAGGTGGCCTCAACGGTGCGCCACCCCGTCGAGGTCCACCCCGAGGCGTTCGACGTGAGGATGATGCGGCACGTCCGGGTCTCCCCCGATGGCGGGCAGGTGGCCTACTCCGCCATGGGGCAGCTCTGGGTCCTGGACCTGGACGAAGGGGAGCCCCGCCGGGTCACCTCCCAGGAGGAGCACCAGGAGTTCCAGCCGTCCTGGTCTCCCGACGGGAGCCAGCTCGCATACATCGGCTGGGACGACCACGAACTCTCGACGGTCCGGGTGGTGGATGTCCCCGGGCCCGGCGCTTCCCCACCTGCCGAGGGCCAGGCGGTGTCCACCCGGCCCGGGCATCACGTGGAGCCCGTGTTTTCTCCCGACGGGGCCCACATCGTGTACCGCCGCATTGCCGGCGGGGGCATCGTCTCGCCCCTCCACTCCAGCGACACCGGGATCTGGCAGGTCCCTGCAGGAGGCGGGGACCCCCTCCTCCTCTCCGAGTCCGGACGGGACCCCCACTTCGGGGCCGACCCGGACCGGGTCTTCTTCCACGACACGGATGGGGGTCAGCAGGCCCTCATGAGCATCTCCCTGGAAGGCCGGGACCAACGGGTCCACCTCCGGAGCCAGTGGGCCAGCAGCTGGAGGGTCTCCCCCGACGGGGAGCACGTGGCCTTCACGGAGCGGTTCCAGGCCTTCGTCCGCCCCTTTCCCCGCACCGGGAGTCCGGTGGACGTGGGGGCCGGCAGCCGCGACCTGCCCCAGCAGCGGGTGAGCCGCGACGTGGGAGCCTGGCTCCACTGGTCCGGAGACGGGAGCACGCTCCACTGGGCCCAGGGCCCGGAGCTCTTCTCCCTCCCGGTGGAGTCCGTCTTCCCCCACCTGGGCTCCGGCGACGACGATGTGGAGCTCCCCCTGGCGGAGGGACTCGCCCTGGAGCACCGGGTGCAGGCCGACCGCCCTTCGGGCCAGGTGGCCTTCACCGGCGGACGGATCATCACCATGGACGGAGACCAGGTCATCGAGGACGGCACCCTGGTGGTGGAGGGGAACCGCATCGCGGCCGTGGGTCCCTCCGACCAGGTGGACGTCCCCGGAGGCGCCCACAGGGTGGACGCCACGGGGATGACCCTCATGCCCGGGATCGTGGACGTGCACTGGCACGGAAGCCAGGGGTGGCAGGGCATCGTGCCCCGGCAGAACCCCATGAACCACGTGTCGCTGGCCTTCGGCGTCACCACGATCCACGACCCCTCCACCAACACGGAGGAATTCTTCACGGCAGCGGAGCGGGTCCGGGCCGGCCTCTCCACGGGCCCCCGCCTCTTCTCCACCGGGCAGATCCTCTACGGCGCGACCACGCCATTCACCGCCGAGGTGAACTCGCTGGACGACGCCCGGGAGCACGTCCGGAGGCTGGCCGCCCAGGGTGCCATCTCCGTGAAGAGCTACAACCAGCCCCGCCGGGACCAGCGGCAGCAGCTCATCCAGGCCACCCGGGAGGAGGGCCTCCAGAACGTCCCCGAGGGGGGCGCCACCTTCATGCACAACCTCACCATGGTGGTGGACGGCCACACCGGGGTGGAGCACGCCCTCTCGGTGGAGACGGTCTACGACGACGTCCTCCAGCTCTGGGCGGCCACCGAGGTGGGCTACACCCCCACCCTGGTGGTGGCCTACGGCGGGCTGTGGGGCGAGGAGTACTGGTACTCGAACACGAATGTCTGGGAGAACGAGCGGCTCCTGGACTTCAATCCGCCCGGGGTGGTGGAGGCCCGCTCCAGGCGGGCGCTCAGGGTGCCCGACGAGGAGTGGAACCACATTCGGGTGGCATCCCACGCCCACCGCATGTACCAGGAGGGGATCGGGGTGCAGCTCGGCGCCCACGGCCAGCAGCAGGGGCTGGATGCCCACTGGGAGCTCTGGAGCTTCGGGCAGGGCGGGATGCCGGCCCACGACGCACTCCGGGTGGCCACCCTGGAGGGGGCCCGCTACCTGGGGATGGACGAGCACATCGGCAGCCTGGAGGTGGGAAAGCTGGCCGACCTCATCGTCCTGGAGGAGAACCCCCTGGACGACCTGCGAAACTCCGACTCCGTGCGCTGGACCATGGTGAACGGACGCCTCTACGACGCCCGGACGCTGGACCAGGCGGGGAACCATCCCCAGCCCCGGCAGCCGTGGTTCTGGGAGCGCCCCCGGGACCGCTGAGCCGGGACACCCGAGCGCCCGAAGGACCGGACCGGACGGCTCTGAGGCCCGAGCGCCAGTAACGCCCCCGAATGCCCGGACACAAGAACGCTGCGAATGCCCGGACACCAGAAGGCCCCGAATGCCCGGACACCAGGACGCTGGGCCGGGTTATATAAAATACTAATAACCCCGGCATTCGGCCCAGTACGCCATACCAAAAACAGATATGCGGTGGGCGGCATTGCCGCCCGCCATCCTTGGCCTTTGGGCGCGGCCCCGTTTCCCCAGCGCCGAACCGCCCCCAACCACGGTCGTGGTCCTGCCCTTGACCGCGTTTTCGGGCGCGTTCCCGTTCCCCGTTCCGGGCGCGTTCCCGTATCCGTTTCCGGGCGCGTTCCCGTATCCGTTTCCGGGCGCGTTCCCGTTTCAGTTCCCGTTCCCGTTCCCATTCCCATTCCCGGACGCCGACCAATGGGTTCCCCATTCCCGGACGCCGACCGATGGGTTCGGAAATCCCCCACGCGTGTAGAGTTTTGCTCAATAATGGGCAATATCCTGCACGGGGCTCGGCGGCCGGCACCGTGTGTAGAGTTTTGCTCAATAGTGGCTAAAACCCACACACACGATGAGGCTGCTGTTCGCAAATGCGCGGGAGGCGGGGTAGCAGCGGAGCCGGTCTGGTCAGCGCCGGCCCGGTTGGGTCGGGTCGGGTCAGCGCCGGGTTTGGCGCGAGGCACGATCTGACCCTGGATCGAGCTGGGCCCCTCCCTGCATACCCGCCCCTCCCTGCATACCCGCCCCTCCCTGCATACCCGCCCCGCCCCGCACCCGCCCCCGCGTCCCCGCAGCCGAACCCGCACCACCGGACCCTCACCCCAATCCCCCCTCCAGGTGGAACCAGCAGGGGGCCGTTTAACAAAGCCGAATCTGGGGACGTCGGGGGGTCAGGAGCCCCTGCAACCATGCGGGGCACGGCCCGGTCGCGGCCGGCCGGATCCACCTGCACCTGTCGGGTTCGCCATGCGTGGTCTCGTTCTTCGTCCTGCCTCCGCCCTCGGGCTCCTGCCCGCTCTCGGCCTTCTATTCCTCCTGGCGCTGCAGCCCTCTGCAGAGCTCCAGGCCCAGGACGCGGACCTGATCACCGGCCAGGTGACCCGGGCCAACGGCGACCGGCTCCCCGGGGTCCGTATCGAGGTCATCTCCATCGAGCTCGAGACCACCCGGTCCGCCGTCACCGGCACGGACGGCCGCTACACCATCCTCTTCCCCGACGGCGGCGGGGCGTATCTCCTCCGGGCCACCTACATCGGGAAGGACGACGCAGTCTTCACGGTGGCACGGCAGGGCGAGGAGGAGCTCCTGGTCCAGGACATCGTCATGCAGTCCCGGGCCATCCGCCTGGAGGGCATCGAGGTGGAGGGCCGCCTCGCTCCCCCGTCTGGCGCCACCGGGGGGGAGCAGACCACCGAACTCTCGCAAGACCTCCTGAACCGCCTCCCCCTCCCCGACCTGGACCCCACCACCGTCGCCCTCCTCTCTGCAGGGGTGGTGGCCACGGACCTGGACTCCATCAGCGGACGGGCCGGGTTCTCGGTGGGCGGGATGAGCGAGCTCCTCAACGAGGTGACGCTGGATGGCATTTCCCTGGGGGACAGCGAGCTGCAGCTCCCCGAGGAGGGGATCCGCCGGACGGGCATCACCACCAGCACCTTCGACGCCAGTCGGGGCGGCTTCGCCGGCGGCCTGGTGAACCTGACCTCGGCCCGTGGGACGAATCGGACCGGAGGGGCACTCACCTGGAGATTCGACGACGACGCCCTCCAGATGAATTCGCCGGCCACCTCGCTGGGCTTCACCCGCCAGAGCCTGGGCGGGTCCTGGGGCGGCCCCATCATCCGGGACCAGCTCTTCTACAATGTGTCCTTCCAGGGCCAGCGGAACCGGACCCACCGCTTTGCCCTGACAGCCGATGACCCCCTGGCCGCCCAGCGCTCCGGGGTGGCCCCGGACTCGGTGGCCCGCTTCCTGGACATCCTCGAAGCCGGGCGCGCCCTTCCCGTGGGAGGCCTCACCGGCCCCTACGACCAGGTTTCCGACGACCTGCGGTTCTCCGGGCGGCTCGACTGGACCGTGAGCCAGCGGTCGACCTCGTCCCACAACCTCTCCGCCCGGGTGAACCTGAACCGGGCGGGGCAGGACAGTACCCGGATCAGCCCCCTGGACCTTTCGGAGCAGGGGGGCGACACGGAGCGGGCCACCAGCATGGCCTCCGTCACGCTCAACTCCCGCTTCCTCACCAGCTGGACCCATCGCCTCACCGCGTCGGTGAACCGGACCGAGAACGAGTCCGTCCCCTTCTCGGAGATCCCCCAGGGGCGGGTCCGGGTGACGTCCCAGTGGGAAGACGGGACCCGGGACGCCCGGACCCTCACCTTCGGGGGGAACCGAGGGATGCCGGCCGAGAGCCGCTCCACGAGCCTCCAGCTCTCAAACGAACTGTCCTTCCTGCGGCCGGTGGGCTCCCAGATCCACCGCTTCAAGGTGGGCGGGTCGCTGGACCGACAGGAGAGCACGAGCCGTTCCACCAACAACCTCTTCGGCTCCTTCTCGTACGCCTCCCTGGCCGACTTCGAGGAAAATCGCCCGGACCGGTTCGAGCGGGCCCTCACCGAGAGGGAGTCCACCACGGCCCGGAGGGACCTGGGCTTCTTCGTCACCGACACCTGGCGGGTGAGCCAGCCCCTCGAGCTCACCCTGGGGCTCCGGTGGGACCACTCCGCCCTTGAGGACCGCCCCGAGTACAACCCGGCGGTGGAGGAGGCCTTCGGACGCAGCACCGACATCCGTCCCGCCGCCTCCCTGGTAAGCCCCCGCCTGGGCTTCAGCTACCAGCTCGGTCGCTCCGGCACCGGGCTCCCCATCCCGGGGATGGGTCGGAGCCTCTCCGGAGGCATTGGCGTGTTCGCCGGACGGGCCCCCGTGCAGGTGTTCCAGCAGGCCTACCGGCAGACGGGCCTTCCCTCCGCCGAGCAGAACCTGATCTGCATCGGGGAGGCCGTCCCCATCCCGGACTGGGGTGCCCTGGGCAGCGACCCCACCCTGGTCCCCACCACCTGCTCCGATGGCGGGATGGGTGTCCCGCCCTCCTTCTCGTCGCGGGCCCCCACCATCACCCTCCTGGAGGAGAACTCCCGGCTCCCGGCCTCCCTCCGGGCGGACCTGGGCTTCCGGACGCTGGTGGCCGACCTCCTCCCGGTGAACATCCGCTACACATACACCCGGGGCTTCGGGCTCTGGGGCGCCCGCGACCTGAACCTGGACGAGTCGGACCCCTTCCTCCTGGACGGGGAAGGCCGCCCCTTCTTCGGGGACCCCGCCGCCATCTCAGCCCGTACCGGTGCCGTGGCTCCGGCCACCTCCCGCCTGGACCCCGAGTTCGGCAACGTCTTCGAGATCACCACGGACCTCCGGTCGTCCGCCCACCAGTTCTCCCTGCAGGGCTTCGGAGGACTCGGGGACCGAACCACACTCATGGCGAACTACACCCTGGGCTTCGCCCGGGACGAGGGCTCTGCCGGCGGGGGCACGGGCCGGTTCGGCGGCGGGAGCGGAGGCCTCCTGGCCCCCACCGCCGGGAGCCCGAACGAGCGGGAGTGGGCACCGTCCACGAACGACCGGCGCCACACCCTGAACCTGACCCTCTCCCACGCCCTCCGGCCCTCGGTGGAAGTCTCCCTCATGGGTCGGCTCATGTCCGGTGCCCCTTTCACCCCACTGGTGGACCGGGACATCAATGGCGACGGCCTCAGAAACGACAGGGCCTTCGTCTTCGACCCGGCCGCCGCAGCCGATCCCGCCGTGGTGGCCGGTATGGAGTCCCTCCTGGCCACCGCTCCATCCAGGGTGGTGGACTGCCTGGACAGCCAGCTGGGAGGCGTCGCCACCCGGAACAGCTGCCGGAATGGCTGGACCCAGTCCCTCAGTGCCCGCCTGAATATCCGGCCCGAGCTGCCCGGGCTGGACCGGCGCCTCACCGTGTCCGTCGACGCCCAGAACGTCCTGGCCGGGATGGACCAGCTCTTCAACGGGAGCGGCAACATGCGGGGCTGGGGCGAGGGCGCCCGGGCCGAGCCCGTCCTTTTGCGGGTCCGGGGCTTCGATGCGGACCGGGGAGGGTTCGACTACGAGGTGAACGAGGGCTTCGGCCAGAACCGTCGGGGAGCAAACGCCCTGCGACAGCCCTTCAGCCTCCGGATCTCGGCCCGCCTCACCCTGGGGAACACCCGAGGGGGGAACCAGGGCTTCGGGGGTGCTGCCAGCGCCATGGGAGCCCTTCGAGGCATGGGCGGCGGAGGGGGATTCGGAGGGGTCCGGGGCGGAGCCGGGGGAGCCGGGAACATCCTGGGCGCCCTCCTCCGGGGCGAGGTACCAGAGGCCGAGGACCTGGTCCTGACCCTCCTCCCCAACCCCATCCACGACATGATCCCCGTGGCCGACAGCCTGGGGATGACGGAGCGGCAGTCCACGGCGCTCCACGGCATCGCATTCCGGCTGGACGAGGCCCTCGAGCCCCGGAGGGAGGCCATCACCCCGGTGGTCACCGAGCTGCTGGAGGCCGTGGCCCCCGCCCCGGGCGGGACCGGTCGAGGCCAGGGCGGAATGGGAGGGTTCCAGGCCCTCCAGGGGACCATGGGTCGCCTCCAGCCCGAGTTGGATGGGGCCCGGGCCGAAGTGGAGGACGCCCTCCGGGAGGCCGAGGAGGCGCTGGGCGAGGAGCTCTGGGAGCAGCTGCCGGCCCCCCTGCGCTCCGGGATCGCCGCTCCAGGTGGCGGCCGCGCGGGAGCCGGTGGAGCCGCCGGGATGGCCGGCGGGGGCGGGTTCAATGCGTTGGGGACGCTGGACCGGATGCTCGCCAACCCCATCCCCGTGGTCCTGGAATTCCGGGACCGGGTGGGGATGTCCGACGAGCAGATCCAGCAGATCGAGGTGATCTCCGGCGAGCTGGACCGGGAACTCATCCGCCGGAGGGAGCAGCTGGGCCGGCGCTTCGACGGCGTGGAGGGGCCCCGCGCCCTCCAGCTCTTCCGGGAGGTCCAGCCAGAGATCCGGGCCGGGCGGGAGGACATGGATGCGGCCATGGAGCGGGTCCGCCGGGTCCTCACGCCGGAGCAGTGGCGTCAGCTCCCTGAGGCCCTCCGCCAGCCCATGGCCGACGCCGAAGGCACGCCGGGCGGCGGTCGGGGCCCCGGCGGACGCTCGAACTGACACCAGGCCGCGCCCCAGCGGACCCGACTCCCTGGTGTGGTGTCGCCAAAGTCCCCAAACGGCCCCCGCCCTCCCCGAAGACGACATCCGGGGAGGGCGGGGGCACTTCGGTCACGCAGGCGTCAGCTCACAGCCCGGGCAAAATCCAGCCCCGAGAGGATCCCCACCAGGCGGTCCCCGTCCTGGACGACCACCCGCCGGACCCGGGTGGCCGCGGCCTGCGCCGCAGCCCGATGCATCCGGGTTGCCGGCGAGAGGGTGAGGATCCGGGGGTTCATCACGTCTCCCACTGCAGTGGAACGGGGCAGGTCCCGAGCCTCCAGGGCCTCGGTCTGCGAGAACATCCCCACGGGCCATCCGTCCTCCACCACCACAAGTCCGGTCACCCGGGCCTTCTCCAGGCGCTCCACCGCCATCCCCACCGGCTCCTCTGCCCGGATGGTGAACACCGGGGAGGACATCCAGTCCGAGAGGGGGTGGTTCGCCTGCTTCTCCTCCAGGGCAAGCATGAGGTCCCGGGTGCTCAGGATCCCCACCGGCACCCCGTCCTCGCAGACCACCAGACGGTGGACGCGGTTCTGGACCATGGCCTTTGCCGCCTCGTCCAGGGGCGTGTCCCGGCTCGTCGTCCGGACTTCCCGGGTCATCTCCTCCGAGATGGGGCGGTCGGGGAGGACCAGGGAGTCGGAGTCGGGCCTGCGACCCGTCTCCAGGCCGGCCACCCGGAGGAGGTCGGTGCGGGACAGGATCCCCACCAGGGAGCTGTCCTTGTCAGTGACGGGCAGGGAGGAGACGCCTCGCTCCGCCATGAGGGCCCAGGCCTCCTCCAGGGGGGCCTCGGGATGGATCGTCAGGGGGGGCGTATGCATGAAGAGTTCGACGGGAACCCGGAAGTTCGACATGGTGTGCGGCCTCGAGCCGGAGTGAGTTGGGAGCTGTGGATGCTGCTGCCCACCAATATGAATGAACCGTGCCACTCCCTGCACGCCCGGCGGCCCGGCCCCGTGCCGGCCCTCCAGCCCCGCCGCGGGGCCCGGCATGGGCCTGGTGCCGCCGCCCGGGGACCTGTCTCCGGCGTGACAGGACACCCCATCGCCGCATCGGCATGGGACACCCGGTCCCGTCAGGAGCCCGGGCCGTCCCGCTCCACCACCACGGCCCACCGGGTGCCCGAGGGACTCGTGGCCATCCGGGTGAAGTTCCCGTGGACTTCCCGGAGGTCCTCCAGGACCGGGGCCCAGGGCTCCTCGCCCCCGCCCATCCACCGATGGACCACCCCGTCGTGGATGGTCAGGAGGGTGGCGGAGGAGAGCCAGGCATGCTCCACCGTCCCGCCAGGCGTCGTGGCCACTGCCTCCACCTCGCCGGACCGACCATCCAGGAGGTACACGGTCGCCTCCCCGTCCTCCACGCGGACGAAGCTCGCCATGGGGTCCCGGGGCACGGCCTGGACACCGGGGCTCACCCCCTCCGCGACCCGCTCCACCTCCCCGGTCTCCACATTGGCCAGGTCCAGCATCCCCCCAAGCCGCCACACGGCCACCCGGGCCTCGTCGATCCAGGCGTAGTAGCCGATGTCGTCCAGCTCGGGGAGGAGGCGCCGGGCCTCCCCGCCATCCAGGGCAATCCGGACCAGGTGCTGGGAGACCCCATCCATTTCCACCCGCACCACGGACACCGCATCGCCGGAGGGCATGAGCCGGGGGGAGTACTCGCTCTCGGGTGTGTCGGCCAGGACCTCCGCCGTTCCCCGCGACCACGAGTGGACCATGATGTTCGACGCCTCGCCACCCCGCACCGACGAGAAGAGGAGCCGGTCCTCGTCCATGAAGGACGGCTGGTTGTCGTAGCCGTCCCGGTCGGTGATGTTCGTCACCGATCCCGCATGGAGGTGGTCCAGGTGCGGATGGACCTCCATGACCACCACGTCCGTGGAGGGGGGCCGCACCGCCTCCGCCCGGACATCCGAATCTCTCCCCCAGACCGAACCCACCAGGGCCACCAACACGGCGGCGACCACCAGCGCCCAAAGGCCGCCCGCCCGGCCCCGGGGGGTGCAGGAGTTGCAGGCAGGAAAGGACTGGCTCATGGGTTCCGCTCCGGCAGGTGCAGGTGGGAGATGGGGGCCGAGGGGCCGCACTTCCGCCCCGGCCAAACGCCGACACCCGGAAGATACCGGCAGAACACCGGAGAAGTTCGCAGCCCCCGTCCCGGTCGACTCCAGACGACGCCCCGTGATAGCTTTCCTGCCATGATCCGGCTTCGCCCCCCCTCCCCCGGCTCCGCCCCTCCCCTGGACCCCCGACGCGCCCTCCGCGA
>REBX01000134.1 GCA_007692505.1 Gemmatimonadales bacterium
GGCGGCGTTGGGGCTGGCCCGTCGCACCGAGATCAACACCTTCGTCATGGATGTGAAGGATGCCACCGGCTTCGTGAGCTATCCCACCACCGTTCCCATGGCCCTGGAGGTGGGAGCGGACCAGGAGCTGAGGATCCGGAACCCCCGTGCCCTCCTGGAGCGGCTGGCCCGTGAGGGGGTCTACCCGGTAGCTCGCATCGTCATCTTCAAGGACGCACTCCTCCCGGAGGTTCGGCCCGACCTGGCCATCCAGGACTCCATCGGAGCGGCCTGGGTGGACGGACGTGGGGAGCAGTGGGTGAACCCCTACAGCCGTGCGGTGTGGGAGTACCACGTGGCTCTGGCCCGGGAGGCGGTGGAGCTGGGCTTCGCCGAAATCCAGTGGGACTACGTGCGCTTTCCGGACCGGCCCGCGTCGGAGCTTCGGGAGGTGGTCTACCCCGGAGCGGAAGGGCGCAGCCGGACGGATGCCATCCGGGAATTCCTGGCCTTCAGCCGGGAGGAACTGGCAGACCTGGAGGTGCCGGTGACCGCCGACGTTTTCGGTGTCGCCACCACGGCCACCTCCGACGTGGGGATCGGGCAGCGCTGGGAGGACCTGGTTGATGTGGTGGATGCCATTCTCCCCATGATCTACCCTTCCCACTACTATGCTGGCAGCTTCGGGCTGGACCATCCCAACGCCCACCCCTACACGGTGGTCCGGCTGGCGCTGGAGGCGGCACTCCGTCGCTCGGGGGAGGTCGAGGGTGCGGCCCGGATCATCCCGTGGCTCCAGGACTTCAGTCTGGGTGAGCCCCGCTACGGGGCCGAGGAGGTCCGGGCACAGATCCGGGCCGTCCACGACGTGGGGATCCAGGAGTGGATCCTCTGGAACGCGTCGGGGCGGTACACGGAGGAGGCCCTCCGCCCGGAAGGCGACGCAGGCGAGGCCATGGCGCCCTCGTGGGGATCCCCGGCGAAACCATCTTCCGCGCCCGGCGCCGGCCCCCCCGCTCCTTAGCCCCCGTCACCCACGGGCGGCAGGCCCAGCGAACTGGAGCTCGTGGAGCCGGGCGTAGTGGCCGCCTCCCGTCACCAGCTCCTCGTGGGTCCCCTCTTCGATGAGCTCGCCCCGGTGGAGGACCAGGATCCGGTCTGCGCCCGTCACCGTGGAGAGGCGGTGGGCGATGACGATGGAGGTGCGACCCTCCATGATCCGGGCCGTGGCCTCGTCGATGCGGGCCTCCAGCTCCGAGTCCACCGAACTCGTGGCCTCGTCCAGGACCAGGATACGGGGGTCGAAGGCCAGGGCCCGGGCGAAAGAGATGAGCTGCCGTTCCCCCACCGAGAGGGAGGCGCCCCGCTCCCCAAGGGGCTGGGAGAAGCCTTTCGGGAGTCGATCCACCAGGTCTTCCGCGCCTACCTCCCGGGCGGCCCGACGGACGGCCTCGTCGGGGATCTCTTCCTGCCCCAGGCGGATGTTATAGCGCACGTCCTCCGAGAAGAGGAAGACATCCTGCAGGACGAGGCCGATCCGCTGGCGGAGGGCACGCTGCTCCACCTCCTGCACCGGCACGCCATCCACGAGGATTTCTCCCCGCTGTGGGTCGTAGAAGCGCATGAGGAGGTTGATGATCGTGCTCTTGCCGGCCCCGGTCTGGCCCACGATGGCGATCTTCTCGCCGGGGGCGGCCCGGAAGGAGAGCCCCCGGAGCACCCAGTCGGGCTCCGACTCCGCTCCGTCCTCGCCCTCCCGGTGGCCGTACGCGAACCACACGTCCCGGAACTCGATCTCGCCCTTGACCTCCCGGGGGAGGGAGCGGGGCCGGGGCGGGTCCTGGACGGCGGGCTCCCGGTCCAGGAGCCGGAAGATCCGCTCGGAGCTTGCCATGGCTCCCTGCAGGACGTTGTACTTCTCGGACAGGTCCTGGATGGGCCGGAAGAAGCGGCGGGCGTAGAGGAGGAAGGCGGTGACGACCCCCACCGTGGTGGCCTCCTCCAGGATGGCGAAGCCGCCGTACCAGAGGATCAGCGCCAGGGCGATGGCGGTGAAGAGCTCGATGACCGGGAAGAAGAGGGCGTAGTAGGTGATGGACTTGAGGTGGGCCTGCAGGTAGTGGTCGTTCACCTCGTCCAGCCGGCGGGCGTCCGCTTCCTCCCGGTTGAAGAGCTGCACCACGGCGATCCCGGTGATCCGCTCGTGCAGGAAGGAGTTGATGCGGGCCAGCCGGACCCGGATGTCCCGGTACGCCTGTCGGATCTTGGCCCGGAAGACGAAGGCGGCCACCGCCACCAGGGGGAGCACCGAGAAGGTCACCAGGGCGAGCTGCCAGTCCAGGAGCAACATGGCCGAGATGATGAAGATCAGGGTGAAGAGGTCCCCGAAGATGGCCACCACCCCGGAGCTGAACAGCTCGTTCAGCGTCTCCACGTCGGAGGTGATCCGGGTCATGAGCCGGCCCACCGGGTTCTGGTCGTAGTAGGTGAGGTCCAGCTCCTGGAGCTTCTCGAAGATCTCCGTGCGCAGGTCCAGCATGACGGACTGCCCCAGCCAGGTCGTGACCAGGGCCTGGGCGTACTGGAAGCCGAAGGTGGCCAGGGTCGCCACCAGGTAGGCAATGGCCAGAATGGAGAGGAGGCGGCCATCGCCGTCGGGGATCGCATCGTCCAGGGCCATCTGCACGAGCCACGGCCCCACGATCTGCAGGAGGGCGGCGGACACCAGGAGACCGATGGCCAGAATGACCCGCCCACGGTAGGGGGCCAGGTATCGGAGGAGCCTCCGGGCCAGGCGCGCATCGTACGCCTTGCCCAGGGCCTCTTCTTCGTGGATGGATCCGGGAGCTGGCGTGGACATGGTCGGGACGAACCCCCCGCCGGAGGGGCGGGTTCCGGCGGGCGACGGGGACGGGGGCCGCGGTCGGGGCTTTCCCGCCGCGTCTGCGCGGGCCACATTGCCCGCCATGAACCCGAACCGTAGCGTACCCGAACCCGGTGGTACAGGGGGCCGGGCCCCTATCTGCCGGGCCCGCTCCGCCTCGTGCCCGCTTCTCCTCCTCCTGTCCGTCATCGGCCTCATGGCCTCCGTGGCCGCCTGCGGCGACGCCGGCGATACGGACATGGACGGGCTCCCCGAGGCCGTGGTGGCCTGGGAGGGAGCCACGGTCTTCACGACTCCCGATGCCCCGCCGGTGGAGGACGCCGTCCTGGTGGTGGTGGACGGGGTGGTCGAGGCAGTTGGACCCCGGGGCAGCGTCCAGATCCCCCAGGCCGCCCGCCGCCGGAACGCCCTGGGCCTGAGCGTGGTGCCGGGGCTCTGGAATGCGGACGTCCGTCTGGACGACGAGTTGTCGGAAATTATTCGGGACGGGGAGGACATCGACCTGGCCCTGGCCCTGGAGGATCGCTTCACCCGGTACGGCATCACCACGGTTGTTTTCACGGAGGCTGATCCCGAGGAGCTGGCGGAGCTTCGCCGGCGGGTGGCCGAGGAGGGCCTCCCATCGCCCCGTCTCCTGGGACCCGACGACATGCCATCGTCCGTGCGGAGGGCCCACGGCCCCGACCTCGGCCTGTGGGAGTCCGAGGACCCCGACGACCTCCTCCTGGGCCTGGCCCTGGACGAGGCGGCCCTCGTCCCGGGGCTCAGCCGGATGGCCCGTTGGCGCGAGGGAGAGTTCGCCGAGGAGGTGGATGCCCGGGTGGAGGCGGCCCTGGCGGCCCTCCTCCGCTACGTGGACGCCGGTGGGGTGGTGGTCCTGGGGACCGGGGCGGGGTGGATTCAGGACTGGGACCCCTCCTCCGAGCTCCTCATGATGGAGGATGCCGGGCTTACCTTCGAGGAGATCCTGTCGGCGGCCACCTTCCAGCCCTCCCTCCGCATGCCCCGGGGCTCCGATGGCGAGATCGAGCCCGGAGCGGGGGCGGACCTCCTCTTCGTGGAGGGGGATCCATCCTCCGACCTGTCGTCCCTCTCCCGGGTCCGCGAGGTCCTGGTGGGTGGGTTCTCCGTCCACGAGGCCGGGGGATGACCCAAGAGCCGGCCCCCTACGAGGCCGGGCTCCGCTCCCTGGAGCTGGAGACCTCCCTGGCCGACCTCCCCGTGGAGGGCCGGTTCCCGGACTGGCTCGAGGGGACCCTCCTGAGGAATGGGCCGGCCCGCTTCCAGGTGGGGGAGGAGCCCTACCGGCACTGGTTCGACGGCCACGCCATGCTCCACGCCTTCACCCTGGAGGCGGGGACGGTGTCGTACCGGAATCGCTTCCTCCGGAGTGGCACCCACGACGAGGCCATGGCGGAGGGCCGGATCGCCCGGTCCGAGTTCGCCACCGATCCGTGCCGCTCCATCTTCGGGCGGGTCATGGCCGTCTTCCGCCCCCGGGTCACGGACAACGCGAACATCAACGTGGCCCGCCTGGCCCGGGACTTCGTGGCCCTCACGGAGACCCCGCTCCCCATCCGCTTCGATCCCGAATCCCTGGAGACGCTGGGGCACGTGGAGTGGGCGGACGAACTCCGGGGCGACATCACCACGGCCCACCCCCACGTGGACCCGGCGAGCGGCATCCTATACAGCTACCTCACCCACTTCTCCCGGACGAGCACCTACCGGCTCTGGGCGCTGGAGCCCGGGAGCCGCAGCCGGAGGGAGCTGGCCAGCCTTCCGGTGGACCGCCCCGCCTACATGCACAGCTTCGCCATGACCGGGCGGCACCTGGTCCTCTCGGAGTTTCCCCTGGTGGTGAACCCGCTGGAGATGGCACTCCGGGACCGCCCCTTCATCGAGAACTACCGCTGGGAGCCGGAGCGGGGCACCCTCTACCAGGTGTTCGACCGGAAGACGGGCGAGCACCGGGCCACCTGCCGGGGGCCTGCCTGCTTCGCCTTCCACCACGTGAACGCCTTCGACGACCCCGACACCGGAGAGGTGGTCCTGGACCTGGCCGCCTGGGACGATGCCCGGATCATCGACCAGCTCTACCTGAAGCGGCTCCGCCGGGCCTCCCCGGAGCTGGTGGCTGCCGAGCCCCGACGGCTCCGACTGGACCTGACGGCAGGAACGGTCCGGACCCGTACCCTCTCCACGCACCGCATGGAGCTGCCCCGGATCGCGCCGGGGCTGGAGGGTCGTCGCCACCGTTACGTGTGGGCCACGGGGAACCGGGTGCCCGGCCACTTCACCGACGAGCTGGTTAAGCTGGACTCGGACACCGGTGAGGTCCGGACCTGGCACGAGCCGGGCTGCCACCCCGGCGAGCCCGTGGTGGTGCGCCCGCCGGCCTCCGCCCCTTCCGGCGATGGCGCCGGTGGCAACGGGAGCGACTTGAGTGGCGGCACCGGGAGCGACGGGAACGGCGGCACCGGGAGCGACGGGAACGGCGGCACCGGGAGCGATGGGACCGGCGGCGGCAGGGGGGGCAATGACCGCCCCGACAGCAGGGCGGAGGACGCAGGCGTGGTCCTATCGGTGGTCCTGGACGCCCGGTCGGAGAGCTCCTTCCTCCTCGTCCTGGACGCGGCGAGCCTGGAGGAGCGGGCCCGGGCCAGGGTGCCCCATGCGGTGCCCCTTGGATTCCACGGCCAGTTCTTCGGCCGGGCAGGGTCAGCTCCCCGCGGGTGACTCCTCGGGGGCCTGGAGGTGCAGGAGCCCCATGCCCTGGCGCTCCGACGGGTCCCGGAGGAGGACGAGGACGGCCTGGGGGTGGGCAGGGCCCGCTGGCCCCAGCACCGTCACCACGCCGTCGGGGAGCGCCACCTGCCGCACGGTGGGCTCGCCATCGGGATCGACGGAGACCACGCGCCATTCGGCGACCCGTTCCGGACGCTGGGGCATGTCGAGCCCGGTCCGGAGGGGCGAGCCGAGCCAGAGGTCGCCCGACGGGGTGAGGTGCAGGGCGCCCAGCGGGGGGAGTGCGTCGGGCCAGACGAAGCTGTCCATCAGGCCGCCGAGCCAGGTGTCCCGATCCTCGTCGGACATGTCGCCGGGGGCCATCTCCAGGAGGAATGCCCGGACCCTGTCGCGGTGGATGTCCGAGATGCGGACCGCGGCGTCGTGCCAATCCACGTGGAGGGCAGCCGGGAGCGATCCGTCGGGCCCCGGGGCGGCCGCCACGTCCACGACGGATGCCCGGGCTGCGGTGCCATCGTGGACGGCAACCTGTTGCCCGGCGGCAGCCAGGTGGGCGACATGGGCAAAGGGGAGGGGCGCGGCGCCGCCCCCCATGACCCGGAACGGCAGTGCCGGACCCTCTCCCAGCGACGTCTCGTCATCCAGCGATGGGCCCGTCACCAGGGTGTAGCGGACCGTCCCGGAGAGGACGCCGCTCTCGTCGGGGCCGTCGTTCGGGGTAGCCACGGCCACCACCCAGGAGCCATCGGTCAGCGGATGGAGAGCGCTGGGCCAGGGACCGGTGGACACGCCGGGTCCGTGGAGGGCGTGGTCCGTGCCAATGCGGAGGCGGTCCCCGGCCGCCCCGGCGGAGTCGAAGGCCACCAGCTCGCCCGTCTCCACATCGTGGACCATGAACCCGCCGTCGGGAGTCGAGTCCGTGCCGGCACCGGGGTCGGAGCCGAGTCCACCGGGCCAGACGCCGCCCAGGGACCGGATCTGGTCAGGGCCTTCCCAGGGCCCGGGGCCCTCGGTCCAGCGACCCTCCGCGTCCCGGATCCAGGTCCGACGGGTGCCTGCATCGCCCAGGACGACTCGGCCGTCGTCCCGGAGGGCGGCGTGGGTGGGTGCCACCAGCGAGATCTGGTCGCCGTCCTCGGGGGAGATGATCGTGTCGACTCGGACACTCGGCGTGGGGTGGGATTCGGCGTCCCAGAGCGAGCGAATGTGGAGCGTCGGGATCCCCTCGTCGCTCATCTCCACCTCGAGCAACGGGCGCTCCGTATCCTGGTGGTCACCGGCGCAGGCGGCGAGGAGGACCGGGAGGGCCAGGGCCGCCAGGAGCAGCCGATGTCCGACAAGGGGCCGCCGAGGGCCAACGAAACCAACGGTGGGTCGTCTCATTCGCCCACGATGGGGCCGGAGCGGCCGAAAGGCAAAGCGGACCGTGGATTCCATCCCCCTCGGCCGCGCATCCCTCCCATGGCGTGTCAACCCCGTGGCGCACTCTCGCCCCGTGGCACACCCACCCTGCCTCACACCCCATGCCCCGTGGCGCATCCACATTGCAGCGGACTCCCTGCCCCGTGGCGCACCATCCTGCGGCGGACCCACACCCGGTGGAGTAGCCACCTAGCGGCTGTATGCGTGGGTTGGGCTGGCGGGCGAGATGTCGGCTGGAGGGCGGGATTTCGGCCAGGGAGCGGGATGCTGACCGGGGAGCGGGATGCTGACCGGGGAGCGGGATGCTGACCGGGGAGCGGGAAAAACTCGGATCCGAAGGGTTTTCGGAATCGATGCATCCGGATTTTTCCCGGAGACCGGGAAAAACGTCGATCTACATCTCCCCTCCAGCCAGATGCATCCGCATTCTTCCCGATCTCCGGGAAAAAAGAAGATCTCGATTTCCCGCGGACGCTCGAATCCACCTTTTTCCCGCACCGGCCCGCATCGGGTCAGCGGCGCCACTCGCGTCACCGGGTTGGCCGGTTGGCCGGTTGGCCGGTGCGGGTGGCAAGCGGGTTGGGCCCTCCGGGGCGGATGGGGTCCGGAGGGCCCCCGTTGGGCAGAGGGGCTCTCGGGGCTCGGAGGGGCTCAGGAGGGGCTCTCGGGGCGGGGGCCCGGAGGCGGAGGCCGCTCGGGGTTGGCGGGGCGGTCGTGGCGCGGTTGGGCCTCCGGGTGGAGACCCCTCCTGCCCCCTGCCCCCTGTCACCTCCGCCGGCGCTCCAGCTCGGTGGTGACCTCGTCCCAGCTGCGGCCGGCGCCCAGGAGCGCCACCATAACGTGGTACACGAGGTCGGCGGCCTCCTCGGGGGCCCGGTCGGGGTCCGTGAGGAGCGCTTGCACGAGCTCCACAGTCTCCTCACCGAGCTTCTTGAGGCGGAGGTTCGGGTCGTCCAGGAGGCGGGTAGTCCAGCTTCCTTCGGGGCGCTCCCCGGCCCGAGCCTCCAGCGTCTGCCAGAGGGCGTCGAGGGTCGTGGATGAGGGAGGGGCGTCGAGAGAGGTGGATGTGGGGGCGTCGTCGAGGGCCGAGAATGTGGGCGCGGCCTCGGGAGTCGTGGATGAAGGAAGGGTCCCGAAACAGGTGGCGTCGCCGGTGTGACAGGCGGGCCCCGTCTGTCGGACCCGGGCCAGCACCGCGTCGGAATCGCAGTCCCCGTGGAGGGAGACCACGGCCTGGACGTGCCCTGACGTCTCGCCCTTCCGCCACAGCGACTTCCGGGACCGGGACCAGTAGTGCATCTGGCCCGTCTCCAGGGCCCGCCCCAGGGCCTCCCGGTTCGCCCAGGCGAGCATGAGCACCGCGCCGGTTTCCGCCTCCTGGGCGATGACGGGCACCAGGCCCGCCTTGTTCCAGGCCAGGGCGTCCAGGTCGGCCTCCTCCCGGAGGCGTCGATCCGTGGCCTGCGTCACGTCCCCACCTCTGCCGGGGCCGGGCGCACGGGCACGTCCCAGCCCGCCAGCGCCGACTTGAGGGCCCGCACCGTGGTGAGGCCATCGTGGAGGATTCCCGCCAGCAACACGGCGGCGGCCTTCCCCTCACGGAAGCCGTCCCGAAGGTGCTCGGCAGACCCGGCACCCCCCGAGGCGATGACGGGCACGCTCACCGCCTCTGCCACCGCCCGGGTGAGCTCCAGGTCGTACCCCGTCCGCACGCCGTCCCGGTCGATGGAGGTCAGGAGGATCTCGCCGGCGCCCCGCTCCACGCACTCCCGGGCCCAGGCCACGGCCTCCAGTTCGGTGGGCCTCCGGCCGCCGTGCGTGTGATGGTACCACCCGGGTCCGGCCGCGCCGTCCTCCGTCCACGCGGCATCGATGGAGGCCACCACGCACTGGCTCCCGAACCGCTCCGCCCCCCGGGTGAGCACCGAGGGGTCCCGCACCGCGCCGGAGTTCACCGAGACCTTGTCGGCCCCGGCCCTCAGGAGGGCGTGCATGTCGTCGGCGGTCCTCACCCCGCCCCCCACCGTGAGGGGGATGAATAGGACCTCTGCCGTGCGGCGCACCGTCTCCAGGAGGGTGCCCCGCCCCTCGTGGGAGGCGGAGATGTCCAGGAAGACGATCTCGTCGGCTCCCTCGGCCTCGTATCGCCGGGCCAGCTCGACCGGGTCGCCCACGTCGCGAAGTCCACGGAAGTTCGTGCCCTTCACGACGCGGCCGTCCTGCACGTCCAGGCAGACGATGATGCGGGGTCTGAGCATGGGTCAGTCCTCGTCCAGGCGGAGTTCCACGGAGCCCTTCGTGCTGAACACCTCGCCGCCCTCTTCCAGGCTCTGGCGCAGCGCCAGCCCCGTGGCCTTCACGGCGGCCTCCACGATGTGGTGCCGGTCCCGTCCCCGGAGGACCCGGATGTGGAGGGTCGCCCGGAGGTTCGTGGCGAAGGACTGCAGGAAGTGCTCGTAGAGCGACGACGGGAGGCGTCCCTCGTACCAGGGACGCCCGCCCGTGTCGATGGCCGCCTGTACCAGGGCCTCGTCCATGGGGATGAGGGCCGACCCGAAGCGCCGGGCCCTGGCGGGCACCTCGGCGGCCAGGGCCACACCCAGGGCGATGGCCACGTCCTCCACCAGGTGGTGCCTGAGGTCGCCGGTGGCGTCCACCTCCAGGTGGAGCCCGGCATAGCGGGCCAGGGTCACCAGCATGTGGTCCAGGAAGGCGTCGCCGGTCTCGATCCTGCCCGGTGCGCCGCCGGGGCGGACGACGAGCTCGATCCGGGTCTCTCCGGTCTCTCGGTTGATACGACTCATGGGCAACTCTCCAGGGGAGGGGGACTCGGGAAAAGAATCGGGGGACCGGGGGATCGGGGCAACGGTACAGGGGGATCGGGGCAACGGCACCGGGGGCCTGGGAGCAACGGGCCCGGGGGCTCGAAGCGCCGCAGCGGAGGGCGGGGCAGTGGGCCGGGAGACGGGTTCGTGGCCCACCTGCCACCCCGCCCCTCACCCCCAGCGGCGGGCCACGGACTCCGGATCCAGGGCGCCGGTGTAGAGGGCCATTCCCAGGACGGCCCCCCGGGCCCCGGCCTCGGCCAGGAAGGTGAGCTCCCGGGCCGTGCTCACTCCGCCGGAAATCCACACCGGATGGGGCGATGCCGCGAGGACCCGGCTCACGCCCTCCCGGTCGATCCCCTCCACCCGGCCCTCCCGACCCACGTCGGTGCAGAGGACGCCTGCCAGGGGAAGGCCGCCCAGCCCCTCCAGGAAGCGGCCCACCTCGAGCCCGGTGGACTCGGTCCACCCCCGGCTCAGGACGAAGCCGTCCCGGATGTCGGCAGCCACGGCCACCTGCCCGGGGTGACGCCGGGCCAGGGCCTCCAGCCAGGGCCGGTCCTCCAGCGCCCGGGTGCCCACGATGATCCGGTCCGCCCCGGCGTCCAGGACGGCGGCGGCCCGCCCGTCGTCGCGGATCCCGCCCCCCACCTGGATCTCCACCGGCGGGGCATCGTCCGCTCCCCGCCGGGCCTCCTCCACCAGCTGCCCGATGAGCGCCAGGTGGTCCCCGGTACCCAGCGCCGCGTCCAGGTCCACTACGTGGAGGCACCCGAACCCCATTTCCCGCCACCGACGGGCCACTGCGCCGGGATCGGGGAGGGAGACCCGCTCGTCCTCGGGGCGCCCGCCCACCAGCTGCACCGTGCGCCCGCCCTTCAGGTCGACGGCGGGAACGGCGCGGAAGGCGCCGCGCGGCCTGCCGCCCGCCCCGCCGCCCGTGGTGCCATCGTCCCCTGCGCGCTCGCTGGGGCGGCCACCCCCGCCGCCACCGTCCCCTGCGCCCCCGCCGGGTCCGCCAGGGCTGCCGTCCCGACGCTCCTCGCTCCCACCCACCCCGCTCACGAGGCCACCTCATGGAGGAAGCGCCGGAGGAGGGCCAGCCCCGGGGTGGAGCTCTTCTCGGGGTGGAACTGCACGCCCCAGCTCCGGGCCGTGCGGAGGGCGGCGGCGAAGGTGTCGCCCTCCACCGTGCTCGTGGCCGTGACCACCCCGGGGTCGTCGGGCTCGCACACGAAGGAGTTGGCGTAGTAGACGCTCTCGCCATCCAGGCTGCCCGACACGGGATCGCCCATGTCCCGGGCCACCACGTCGTTCCAGCCCATCTGCGGCACCGTACGGGCCCGGAGACGCCGAACCCGCCCGGGTACGAGCCCCACTCCGCCGCCCTCCCCCTCCTCGCTCTCCGAAAGGAGGAGCTGCATGCCCAGGCAGATGCCCAGCGCGGGGTAGCCCCCGGCCAGCGCCTCCCGGACCCGCGCCTCGTGCCCGGCCAGTGCCTGGCTGGCAGCCCCGAAGGAGCCCACTCCCGGGAGGACCAGGGCGTCGAGGCCCAGTGCCTCGTCCCAGTCCGTGGTGATGGTGACCCGGCCCCCGCCGGCCTCCAGCCCCTTGGCCAGGGAGTGGAGGTTGCCGGCGCCATAGTCGAAGAGGGCCACGTGGGGCGTGTCGCTCGATCCGGTGCTCATCCCAGTACCTCGTCCAGTGCCGTCAGGAAACGGTTCATTTCGGCGGGCGGGCCCACGCTGATGCGGATGCAGTCCGTCGGCGCCCGGTGCCCGGGAAGCTCCAGGCCCCCGAAGGGTCGCACGGCCACGCCCCGCTCCCGGAGGCCCGCGGTCACCCCGTCCGTGGTGGCCCCCCCGGGAAGGGGAAGGAGCACGAAATTACCCCCCGATGGAAGGGGGTCGAGCCCCCGCTCCCGGAGCTCGACTGCCAGCGCCTCCCGACCCTCCCGGGCCGCGGCGGTCACCCCGGGCACCCAGTCGGACGCGTCCTCCAGCCCGGCCACGGCCCCGGCCTCGGCCAGCCGGTTCACCTTGTAGGGCCCCCGGGACTTCTCGATCTCCAGGATCACCTCCGGCGCCCCCACCGCGATCCCCACCCGGAGGCCGGCCATGCCCCAGGCCTTGGAGAGCGTCCGGAGGACCACGATGCGCGACGAGCCCGCCGCCCGCTCCAGGAGGTCCGGCGTGTCGGGGGGCAGGTAGTCGGCATACGCCTCGTCCACCAGGAGCACGATGCCCCGGGCCTCGCAGGCGTCCGCCAGGGCGTGGACCCAGCCTGCGGGCTGCACCTCGCCGGTGGGGTTGTTGGGCCGGCAGAGGTAGACGAGCCCCGGCGCGCCCTCCACCATCGCGTCGATGAGGGCCTCGCCCCCGCCTGCCTCCGCCACCAGCTCCGCCACCGGCGCCGCCTGCTCCACGGGCTCCGCCTCCAGCGCGTTCATCCGGGCGAAGATCTCGATCATGGAGAAGGTGGGCGGCAGGTAGCGCACGGCCTCCCCGGGCTCGCACACCGCCCGGAACGCCGAGTCCAGGAGGTCGTCGGAGCCGCACCCGGTGGCCACCGCATCCACGGACACCCCGAAGCGCCGGGCCACCGCCTCCCGCAGCCGATCCGCGTAGACCGGGGGGTAGAGGACCAGGTCCTCGGGGGCCGCCTGCCGAATCGTCTCCAGGACGTCGGGATGGGGGCCCCAGCGGCTCGTGTTGTCGGAGAGGTCCACGTCCACGGGCCGCCGGTCCGGGCTGTAGCGCACCAGCGGCCGATAGGCCTCCCTGGGAAAGGGGCTCATGGAGAGGTCTCCCCGGGCGCCTGGGGGTCGAGGGGGGCGCCGGGGCGCAGGCCGGCTTCGTTGCCCCTCATGCGGGCGGCACGGGCGTGTCCTGGCAGCCCTTCCAGGTCCGCCAGGCGGCCCGTCGGTCCGGCCAGCGACCGGGCCGCTGCCGGGGTGAGCTCCTGCCAGGTGTGGAAGCGGAGGAACTCCAGGACGGAGAGGCCCGAGAAGGAGCGGGATCGGCCCGAGGTGGGCAGGACGTGGTTCGCCCCGGTGAGGTAGTCGCCGAAGGCCACCGTGGCGTCCTCCCCCACGAAGACGGTGCCCGCCGTGGTCTGGGTGTCCAGGTCGGCCCGGGGGTCGTCCGTGTAGAGGGCCAGGTGCTCGGCGGCGTAGTCCTCCGCGAAGGCCAGGGCGGCGGCCCGGTCCGGGGCCTCCAGGAGGCCGCCCCGGCGCTCCAGGGCCGTCTCCACGATCTCCCGGCGGGGCGAGTCGGCCACCTGACGGGCCAGCTCCGTGCGGACGGCGGCCAGGAGGGGGGTGCTCCAGGAGACGGCGGCCACAGCGGCCTCCGGGTCGTGCTCCGCCTGGGCCACCAGCTCGGCAGCGACCCGGGCCGGGTCCGCCCCCGGTCCGGCCACCACCAGGACCTCGGAGGGCCCGGCCGGCGAGTCGATGCGGAGCTCGCCGGCCACCTGCCGCTTCGCCTCCGTCACCCACTGGTTCCCCGGGCCCACGATGGCCTCCACCCGGGGGACGCTCTCCGTGCCCCGGGCCAGGGCTGCCACGGCGCCGGCGCCTCCCAGGGCGAAGAGGCGGGTGGCGCCCCCCAGGGCACAGGCCGCCATGACGGCCTCCGGCGGGAGGCCGTCGGGTCCCGGCGGGGAGCAGACCACGATCTGGGGCACGCCGGCGGCCCGGGCGGGCACCACCCCCATGAGGACGGACGACGGATAGGCGGCCCGCCCGCCCGGCGCGTAGACCCCCACGGCAGGGAGGGGCGTGGTCCGGCGGCCCAGGACCAGGCCCGGCTCCACCTCCACCCGCACCTCTCCGGGGATCTGGGCCCGGTGGAAGACCTCGATGTTCCGGGCGGCCCGCTCCAGGTCGGCCCGGAGCTGGGGGTCCAGGGAGTCCAGCGCCTGGTCCCAGCGGGCCCGGGGGACCTCCAGCGCCTCGAGCTCCACCCCGTCGAAGTCCCGGGCCATCCGGACGAGGGCCCGGTCGCCGTCCCGGGCCACTTCCCGGAGGAGCTCGGCCACGGCCTGCCGGAGCTCGCCCTCGCCGGAGGGCCTCCGGGCCAGGAGGACATCCCGCTGCTCCGGGGTGAGCTCGTCGGTGCGGGCCTCGACGGCCATGGGCAGCTTCGTCATGGCATGAGCCTCTCGATGCGGGTGACCAGGATCCCCTCGGCCCCCAGGGCCTTCAGGTCGTTGATGGTCCGGTAGACCTCGCCCTCCTCCACCACGGCGTGGGCGGCCACCCAGCGGCCCTGGTCCAGGACGTCCACGATGGTGGGGCCCGAGATCCCCGGGAGGACCTTCCGGACCTCGTCCAGCCGGTCCCGGGGGACGTTGGCCATGAGGTAGCGGCGGCGCTGGGCCCGGAGGACCGAGGCCAGGGCGTTGGAGACCTCGTCGGCGGCCCGCCGGGTCTCGGGGACCTCCAGGGCCTCCCGGTTCCCGACCATGCGGGCGGTGGACTCCAGGATCTCGCCGATCTCCCGGAGGCCGTTCACCCGGAGGGTGGAGCCCGTGGAGCTCAGGTCCACGATGACGTCGGCGACCCCCAGGTGGGGGGCGATCTCGGCGGCACCCGACACGGGGACCACCCTGATGTCCACCCCCAGGGACTCGAAGTACCTCCGGGCCAGCCCCGGGAAGGAGGTGGCCACCCGGGTCCCGTCCGGGAGGTCGGCGGGGTCGTCCACCGCCCCGTCCTGCCGGGCGGCCACCACCAGGCGGCAGCGGCCGAAGCCCAGGTCCAGGACCTCCACCACCTCGGCCCGGTTCGCCTCCGCCACCAGGTCTCCCCCGGTGATCCCGAACTCGGCGGCGCCGTCGGCCACGAACTCGGGGATGTCCTGGGCCCGGACGAAGATGGCCTGGAATTCCTCGCCCAGCCGGGCCATGAGGGCCCGGTCCGCCCGGAACTCGGCCTTCAGTCCGGCCTTGTGAAAGAGGTCCAGGGCGGCCTCCGAGAGGCGGCCCTTGTTGGGGATGGCAATTCTGAGCACGTGGGTCTCCCTTGGAGAGGACGCGGCGCGGCGGAGGGGAGCCGGGGGGCAGACGCGAAACGGCCCGTCCGGCTGGAGTTCCGGACGGGCCGCTGGATGTGGGTCGCTGGTGCGCGGTGCCGCGTCTCAGGCACCCACCCCGACCACCACCCGCCCCGTCCGGGGGGTATGATGACAATGGGGATGGAGGTGCGTGCAGGACGTCGGCATGATCGGAAAGTTGAAGGGGGGCAGGGGGAAGGTCAAGACGTGGGGGCGTGGGCAGGGTCCACTGCTTCAACTCGCCAGGCCCCGGAGGGCCTCGTCCACCGGGCGGCCTCCCTCGGCCATGTCCAGCGTGGCCTGGAGGGTGGCGGGCTCGTCCAGACAGCGGGCCAGGACACGGGCCAGGGTGTCCCGGGTGGTGTGGCCCTCCGTCATGGGACTCCGGGAGACGGTAATGAGCCCCGTGCCCTCGTCCTCGGTGAGGCGGCCGGGGCGGAGGATCGTCCACTCCAGCTCGCTCCGGCGGAGGTGGGCGTCGGCAATCCCCTTGGCCCTCAGGTAGGAGGAGAGGGCGTGCCCTCGGCTCTCCGGATCCGCACCCCGGGAGCTGAGCATGACATACCGGGGGACCCCTGCGGCTTCCATGGCCGCAATGAGGCGGATGGCCCCGTCCCGATCCACCGCCAGCGTCTTGTCCGGGCCCGTCTTCGACCCGGATCCGGCCACGAAGATGACGGCGTCCATCCCCACGACGGCCTCGTCCAGGGGGGCCTCCAGGTCGCCTACCCGCACGGGTACACCCAATTCTTCGAAGGTGGGGGCCTGCTTCGGGTCCCGGACCAGGGCCACGGGCTCGTGGGGCCCGTGGGCCAGGAAGCGGACGAGGCGGCGACCGGTGAGGCCGTTGGCTCCGACGACGAGCACCTTCATGGATTTCCTCCTGTACGGGGGGCGGGAGTACACATCCACGATAGATGCAGGGGACGGGTGGGCGCCACGGGGCCCGGCCCCGCCCCCCGTGTTCCCGGCACCTCACTCCCCGGTCCCGGCCCTGCCCCGCGGCCCAGGTCGCCCTGCCCCGCGACCCAGGTCGACCTCCCCCACGGGCCGGCCGCCCACTTTCCTCCAGCCCCTGCCGGCGTAGCTTAAAGGCTGCCCGAAGAAGTACAGGGCGCTACCGCCCAGAGCACCAGGGGGCCAGATCGCAGGCGCCGCGCCGAAGACTTGGCGAAAGCTACGTCGAGGCGTGGCAACGACCGAGGTGGCCCCCTGGCGCTCCAACCCGCAGGGGGACGGGGGGTTGCGGCCCTGGATCTTCGCCCGTCCGCTTCACCGATGCTTTCGCATCGCTGTCAGCGACCCGCCTCGACCAGTGCAGCAAGACCCCGTCCCGGTGGTCCCTGTACTTCTTCAACAGCCTTTTAGTCTGGGCGGGGTCGGGCCTCCGGGTCCGCATCCCCGCCGCCTCTCCCGACCTCCGAGCCCCGGACTCCCATGACGAAGCCCTCCCCCGGTCCCTCCTCGCCGCCCATCGAACCCAGGGACTTCCTCCGCCAGATCGTGGTGCGGGACCTGGCGGAGGGTCGGCACCGGCACGTCGTCACCCGCTTCCCCCCGGAGCCCAACGGCTACCTCCACATCGGCCATGCCAAGTCCATCGTCCTGAACTTCGGGCTGGCCCGTGAGCTCCGGCAGGCCGGGGTGGAGGCCCGGTGCCACCTCCGCTTCGACGACACGAACCCCCTCACCGAGGAGACCCTGTACGTGGACTCCATCCGGGAGGACGTGAGGTGGCTGGGCTACGACTGGGGCGAACACCTGTACTTCGCCTCCGACGCCTTCGAGAAGATGTACGAGGCGGCAGAGGAGCTGATCCGAAAGGGGCTGGCCTACGTGGACAGCCAGCCCGAGGCCGCCATCCGGGAGGGGCGGGGCACGGTGAAGACCCCGGGAACGGAGAGCCCCCACCGGGACCGGAGCGTGGAGGAGAACCTGGATCTCTTCCGGCGGATGCGGGCCGGGGAATTCCCCGACGGTGCCCACGTCCTCCGGGCCCGCATCGACATGGCCTCCCCGAACATGCTCATGCGGGACCCGGTCCTCTATCGGATCCGGCATGCCTCGCACCACCGGACCGGCGACCAGTGGTGCATCTACCCGCTCTACGACTTCGCCCACTGCCTGGAGGATGCCTTCGAGGAGATCACCCACTCCTTCTGCACCCTGGAGTTCGAGAACAACCGGGAGATCTACGACTGGGTGGTGGCCAACGTGACCACTCCGGCCACCCCCCGGCAGTACGAGTTCGCCCGGCTGAACCTGGAGTACACCATCATGAGCAAGCGGAAGCTCCGCTTCCTGGTGGAGCGGGGCGACGTGGACGGGTGGGACGACCCCCGGATGCCCACCATCGCCGGGCTCAGGCGCCGGGGCGTGACCCCGGCGGCCATCCGGAGCTTCTGCGAGATGATCGGGGTGGCCAAGGCCGACTCCCGGGTGGACATGGGGAAGCTGGAGTTCGCCATCCGGGACGACCTGAACCAGCTCGCCCCCCGGGTCCTCTGCGTCACCGACCCCCTGAAGGTGACGATCACGAACTGGGAGGCGGACCGGGTGGACTGGCTGGACGCACCCCTCTTCCCCCGGGACGTGGACCGGGAGGGCTCCCGGAAGGTCCCCTTCACCCGGGAGCTCGTCCTGGAGCGGGACGACTTCCGGGAGGAGCCCGAGCCCGGCTTCCGTCGCCTGGTGCCCGGAGGCGAGGTGCGGCTCCGCTACGGCTACATCATCCGGTGCGACGAGGTGGTCCGGGACGACAACGGGACGGTGACGGAGCTCCGCTGCTCCGCCGACCTGGAGAGCCGGGGGGGCTCGGCCCCCGACGGCCGGAAGGTGAAGGGGACGGTCCACTGGGTCTCGGCCACGGAGGGCGTGCCGTGCACCGTGCGCCTCTACGACCGCCTCTTCTCGGTGCCGGACCCGGAGGCCCGGGGGGAGGAGGAGGGGGACGGAGACACGGGCCCCGACCCCGATGACCCGCCCTTCCGCCGCCACCTGAACCCCCACTCCCTGGTGGAGCGCCCCCGGGCCCTGGTGGAGCCCTCGGTCCTGGAGGACGACCCGGACACCCGGTACCAGTTCGAGCGGGTGGGCTACGTGTGGCGGGACCCGGAGACGGGGCGGGGCGAGCGGCCCGTCTTCAACCGCATCGTGACCCTCCGGGACTCGTGGGCGAAGCGGCAGGAGGGGGCCGGTGGGGGAGGTGCCCCCCCGAAGGAGAAGCCCGCACCCCGCCGGGAACAGTCCGGCGGACCCGGCGAGCGGCCCCCCGTCCCCCCCGAGGTCCGGGCCCGGGCCCATGCCCTGGTGGCGGACTTCGGGCTGGAGGAAGTGGATGCCGAGATCGTGGCCCGGGACCCCCGGGTGGAGGGGTTCTACCGGGCGGCCGTGGACGCCTTCCCCGGCGAGGACGGGGCCGGCCCCCTGGCGAACTGGACGATCCACGAGCTCCCTCCGGTGATGGACGACCGAGCCCCGGGAGAGCTCCCCTTCGAGCCCGCCGAGCTCGCCCTCCTGGTGGCCCTGGTGGAGGACGGGACCGTGTCCAACTCCGGCGGTCGGGAGGTCCTGGAGGTCCTGGCCCGGAAGGGCGGCGACCCCCGGGCCATCGTGAACGAGCTGGACCTGGTGCAGGTGAGCGACGACGCGGCGCTCCTCCCGGTGGTGCAGGAGGTGGTCCGGGCCCACCCGGACAAGGCCCGGGCCTGGCGGGGGGGCAAGCACGGCCTCCTGGGCTTCTTCATGGGCCAGGTCATGCGGGCCACCGGGGGAAAGGCGGACCCGGAGCGGGCCCGGGCCCTCCTGGAGGAGACGCTGGCGGAGGGCGGCGAGGGCTGAGGAGGACCCGGCGGTTGGGTCCGGCCGCGACTGGCCGGTCCCGTCGGGAGGCAGGCAGGAGGGGCCAGTCGCGGCTGCCTCAGCAGGCCAGGACGAGCCCGCCTCGCTCCGAGGCCACCTCCCGAGCCCGGTCCCGGGTCTGGAAGGGGCCGGCCCGGACCCGATGGAGGCCGTCGGCGGTGGAGACGATCTGTGCCGGGAGACCGGCGTCCTCCAGCCTCCGCACCTCGGCCCGGGCGTTCGCCTCCTCCCGGAAGGACCCGGTCTGGACCCGCCAGCACCGTACGGGCTCGGGGGACTCCAGGATGCGCAGCCGGACCCGGGCCAGCCCTGGCCCCAGCATCCCCAGCTCCCGAGCGCCCCACCGGGATACGTCGATGATGCGGTCGTCCACGAAGGGGCCCCGATCGTTGATCTCCAGCTCCGTCATCCGGCCATTGTCCAGGTTCCGGACCTCCACCACGGTGCCGAAGGGGAGGGTCTGGTGGGCCGCCGTGGGGGCCTCCATGTCGTAGGTCTCGCCGGAGGCGGTCTGCCGGCCGTGGAAGGGGTGGCCATACCACGAGGCGATCCCCTCCTCCACCCACTCCCCGGGCTCCGGGGCCGTGGGGGCGGGGCCGGGGGGCTGGGGACGGTGCAGGAGGGAGCACCCCGTCGACACCCAGAGGACCAGGAGGCAGGCCATGGCGCACCGACGGCCCATGGGGTGGCCGACGCGCCGGCCCATTCCGTGGCCGTTGCGATGGCCCACCGGGGCGCCCACCGAGGGGCCCCACCGGGGCGCAGCACCGCCAGCGGATCCGGGGCCAGCGGGCGAGGGAAAGGGAAGGAGAG
>REBX01000048.1 GCA_007692505.1 Gemmatimonadales bacterium
GGGCAGCCCGCACTGCATCGGGCATGTACATCATGTCCAGCTGCGTGTCTGCCTCGAGGAACGAGGTGTACCGGCCCTCGTCCAGCGCCTTGTGGAAGATGTCCACCGCCCAGTCCGTGGTCCCGCCCCCCGGGGGTGCGCTGTGGGAGACGAGGCCGGGGTACCGGAGCCCCCGGGTGTCCACGCCCCAGCGGGTGTGGTAGTAGTCGCACAGGAGCTCACCGGCCACCTTGGTCACCCCGTACATGGTGGTGGGGCGCTGCAGGGTGTCCTGGGGGGTGGGGTCCCGGGGGGTGGTGGGCCCGAAGGCGGCGATGGACGAGGGCACGAAGACCGCCGTACCCTCCTCCCGGGCCACCTCCAGCACCGCCTGCAGCCCGTTCATGTTCACGTCCCAAGTGGCGGCCGGGCGGGACTCGCCCACGGCCGAAAGGAGGGCCGCCAGGTGGAAGACCGTGTCGGCCCCATGGGCCTTCACGGTCCTGGATACAGCGGCCCCATCGGTGCAGTCCAGCGTCTGGAAGGGTCCGCCGGCCCGGATGGGATGGACGGACGGGGGATCCCTCAGATCGGTGGCCAGGACGGCGGCGTCCCCGGCGTGGCTCCGGAGGGCCTGCACGAGTTCGGTGCCGATCTGTCCGGCTGCGCCGGTGACGAGGATGCGCTTCAAGAGGGGGACCTCCGGGCCTGTGGGGTCGTGCCTTCCCCTCTGGCAGACGTGCCTTCGGGGGACGTTCCGGTGGCGGACACCGGTGTGCAGCGGGCCCGGAATATATCCCCGGCGACCCCTGCGGTCAGGTCCGGGTCAGGTCCGGGTCAGCTTCGGGCCGGCCCGGTGGCGGACCCGGCGGGGGCTCCCGAGCCGGGTCGGGCGGCGGGCCGGGGCGCCGCCTGCACCAGGGCCACCGCCAGGAGCCAGAGGGCCAGGTTCAGGGGAAGGGCGAGGGCCAGGACCTCGGCGTTCCCCTGCCGGAGGGGAGGGATGAGCTGCAGCGCTGCGGTCCCCCACGAGAGGGCGGCGATGATTCCGGTGAGGAGCGCCAGGGTGCGGAGGAGTCCCGGGCCCGCCTTCCGCCCCCGGAGGAGGGCCACCGGGAGGAGGACGGCCACCGCCACCGAGAGGGGATTCGTGTGGAGGAGGTTCAGGTTCCAGTGGATGAAGGTGTGGTCCGTGAACCAGGCGAAGACCAGGAGCCAGCCCAGCCCGGCGGCCAGGAGGGACCACGCCGTTCCCACCAGGGCGGCGGCGGCCCGGGCACTCCGGCTGCGCCGGGAGGCCGCCGGGGCCAGCCCGGCCACCAGGCCGCCCAGGAGGAGCCCGAAGACCAGGGTCCAGACATCGAAGCCCGGGGCGTCCCGGGGGGTGGGCGGCCTCGAGGACTGGTGGAGGACCTGCCGGGGGCCCAGGAGGCGCCGGGTGGAGCCGTCGCCCATCCGGAGGGGGGTCTCCTCCAGGAGGGTCATGAGGTCCATGGGAATGAACATGACCTCGTGCTCCGTCCGGGGTCGGTCCCCTCGGAGGCCCAGGAGGTAGGAGAGCCCCAGGTCGATCCAGCGGGTCTCCCCCACCAGGCGGCGGCAGTGCCATCGGTAGCTCCGATCCGTTTCCCGGGTGGAGAACGTCCGGGCGATGGCCCCGTTCAGGACCTGGTCCAGGGCGTCCCGGACCCGGGTGGAGCAGTTGTCCCGGAAGTAGTCGTAGCGGTAGAAGCGGGCGTCGCTGTCGAAGGTGGACCGGACAAGGGTCTGGAGGGCCCGGGCCTCGCCGGCGGAGAGGAGGACCTCGTTGGCCCACACCGTGCGGTCCTGCATCCGGTACTCGGCCAGCATCTGCTCCGGGTCCTGCGGGCCCATCTGGTAGCGCATGTCGCCCCGGAGGAACCGGGGGATGAAGTCCACCTCTCCGAAATCGAAGAGCCCCCAGTTCCAGGCCAGCCCCTGGCCGGTGGCCGCCTCGGTGATGACCAGGGCGTTGTGCCCGAAGCGCTCCCAGACCTCGTCGCCCTGGCCCATGGTGACCAGGAAGACTCGGAGCTCGCCGGAACTCCGGGGGGCGGAGTCCGGCACCGGGTCCGGGGCGGGGACCTGGCCGGGGGCCTGGCCCTGCGCCGCGTCGGGGGCCTGGCCCTGCGTCGCGGCGGGGACCTGGGCCGTGGCGGCGGCCGAAAGGGCCGGAGTCGGGAGCAAGAGTCCCGCCAGGAGGAGCAGGAGGGGGGCGAGGCGGGGCACGGCGGCAGGGCGCACGGGAGGACGGGGCTCGGGGAGGGTCGGTTGACCGAGGGTCACACCGGGGAGGCTGCCCCGTCAAGCACGGTCCCTCCCCACCGGCTCCCGCCGGGTGAGCCGGGAGCTTGAGCCCCGGGGGTGGAGGGGCGAGCTTCGAAGAGGGGGAGGCCCGGACGCCGGAACGGGCCGGACGGCCCTCCCCCCGGCTCTTCCCCCCGGTATCTCCCCCCTGGAAGTGGTGACAAGATGAAGCGTGCACTCATCGGCATCCTGGCCGGACTCGGTGCCCTGGTGGCCGTGTCCCTCCTGGTCCTCGTGGTGGTCTCCCTCATCGTGGTGCGGCAGGACCCCCTCCCGGAGCGGGTCATCCTGGAGGTGGACCTTCGGAAGCCCCTGGTGGAGACGTCGCCCACGGACCCCCTCCTCCTGGCGCTGGAGGGGCGGAAGACCCGGGTGCGGGACGTGGTGGAGGGGCTCCACCGGGCTGCCGCCGACGACCGGGTGGAAGGGCTCCTGGTCCGGGGGGGCGACGGGGTGGGGGGCTGGGCCATCACCGAGGAGGTCCGGAACGCCGTGCTCCACTTCCGGGAGTCGGGTAAGCCGGCGTGGTACCATGCGGACAGCTTCGGTGAGGTCGTGCCGGCCCAGGGGGCGGTGTACCTGGCCAGCGCCTTCGAGCGGGTGACGATCCATCCGTCTGCCGACGTGGGGCTGGCGCCCCTGGTCCTGGAGATGCCCTTCCTGCGGGGGGCCCTGGACTCGCTGGGGATCGATCCCCGGTTCCAGGCCCGCCACGAGTACAAGGACGCGGTCCACCTCTTCACCGAGTCCGGCTTCACCGAGGAGTCTCGCGAGGCGCTCCTGGCCGTCCTGGAGACCCTGGAGGGGCGCCTGGTCGAGGGGCTGGTGGAGGGTCGCGGGCTGGGTGCCGAGGCGGCGCGGGAGGCGGTGCGGGGCGGGCCGTGGAGCGCGGCGGAGGGGCTGGAGATGGGCCTGGTGGACGAGCTGGCGTACGAGTCCGGGGTGCGGGATGCCCTCAGGGAGGCTACTGAGGATGCCGAATTCGCAAGCCTGGCCCTCTACCGGGACCGGACGCGTGGGACGTGGGAGCGGGGCTCCAGGGTGGCCCTGGTCTACGCCAACGGCGCCATCCAGCGGGGCGAGGGCGGCGGGTTCGATCCCCTGGGAGGAGGGGCGTCCATGGGGGGCGATGCGGTGGCCCGACACGTGCGTGAGGCCGCCGAGCGCCCCGGGGTGGAGGCGATCCTCCTCCGGGTGGACTCGCCCGGCGGGTCGTGGATCGGGTCGGACCAGATCCGCCATGAGGTGGAGCGGGCCCGGGAGGCCGGGATCCCCGTGGTGGTGAGCATGGGGAATGCGGCGGCGTCCGGCGGATACGTGATCTCGCTGGATGCGGACCGGATCGTGGCCCAGCCCACCACCCTCACGGGCTCCATCGGGGTGGCCGGTGGGAAGCTGGTGGTCCGGGACTTCATGGCCCGGTGGGGGATCGATTGGGACCAGGTTTCCCTGGGCGAGGAGGAGCCCGGCGGCTTCGCCACCACCACCGGCGACTTCACCCCGGAGGAGTGGGAGCGGTTCGGGGAGCAGATGGACCGGGTCTACGACGATTTCGTGGACCACGTGGCCCGGGGCCGGGGGATGGAGCGGGACGAGGCCGAGGCAGTGAGCCGGGGCCGGGTCTGGACCGGGGCCGACGCGCTGGAACTGGGGCTCGTGGACCGCATGGGCGGCTTCCCGGAGGCTCTGGAAGAGATCCGGGAACTCCTGGAGCTGGACGTGGACGAGCCCCTGAGGGTCACCGTGTTCCCCGCCGAGCCCGGCCTTCTGGAGATCCTCCTCAGCGAGGACTTCCGCGGCGGGATCCGTGCAGGAGACGGCTCGCTGCTGGAGGGCGTGGTTCGGGGGCTCCGGGTCCTGCAGGGGCTGGGCGAACTGGGCCGGGACGGGATGATCTCCCCCGGCGCGGTGCGGACGGCCCCAGTGGAGGTCCCCGGCTCGTGAGCGTCATCCTGGACGTGCGGGGGCTCGTCCGGTCCTGGGGGGCCCGCACCCTCTTCCGCGACGTGACCTTCACCGTGTCTGCCGGCGAGAAGGTGGGGGTCATCGGCCGGAACGGGAGCGGGAAGTCCACCCTCTTCCGGACCCTCGCCGGGGAGGAGTCCCCGGAGGCCGGGGTAATCTCCATCCCCCGGGAGGTCCGCACGGGGTGGCTCCCCCAGGAGCCCGCCCTGGACCCCCACCGGACCGTGCTGGCCACGGCGGCGGAGGGGGTGGGCGAGGT